>PXBQ01000349.1 GCA_003566875.1 Spirochaetaceae bacterium
AAGGCATCACGATCATGTACGACTCCCGCTGCTGCGGTGTCGTGCCGGACGAGCAACATCGCGGCCGCGACGCGTGGATCGCCGGTGTGATCGTAGAGAACAAGAGCGGACGCGGCGTCGTCGAGGCGCTTGCCGTCGTCGACGCGACAGGAGACGCCGACGTCTGCGCGTACGCCGGTGAACCGACCGTCTCGCTCGCGACAAACAGCGCGTCGGGGTGGTACTACTCGCTTCAAAACGGCTCCCCTCACCTTCACAAAATTCACGAACCGTTTGACCCGGAAGGCGCGGTTGTGCTACCCGGAGCGCGAAGGGGCTACGCCGGCGACGACGGCTCGGACGTAACCGAGCACGTTCTCGCGTCGCGCGAGCTCATCCGCGATCATGTATCGCAGCTGCGTCGAACGCAGCCGGGGGCCGCGATCGTGCCGTACCTTGTCCCGACGTTCCCGGGCTTCAGGATGACCCGACGGCTCGCGGGCGAGATCACGATCGACGCGGACGACCGGCGCGAGTACCCCGACAGCATCGGGCTGATCCCGAACTGGCGGAAAAGCGGTCCAATTTACTGCATCCCGCTACGCGCGATCCGCGCGGTGAAGCACGCTAATTTGTTCGCCGCGGGACGCTGTATCTCGGCGACCGGGCACGGCTGGGACATGACACGCGTGATTCCGCCGTGCGCCGTGACAGGCGAAGCGGCGGGCACGGCGTGTGCGATGATCGCGGAAGGCCGCGTCGTCGCGGTCGCGGGCGCGGGCGACGACCCCGTACCGGAAATCGGCGAACTCCAGCGGAGGCTTCGCGTTCAGGGAAATCCACTGCTGCTCGCGGAGCTCAAGAAGCAGTGACCGACGCGGCGAACACCGATCGCATTTGATTTTTCGCGCAAAATCGTGTTGAATACCGGCAGATGGGAAGACGAAAGAAACCCGAGTACACGGGTCGATGCATCGTGATGCACGGCCGAAGCATGATGTCGCTTGTTATCGCGCACTCGCTCGGTAAACGGGGAATCGAGGTGATCGGCTGCGACGACGCGGAGTTTACCGTTCTGTCGTTCTCGCGGTACGTGAAGACAAATTTTGTCCATCCGCGTTTTGATCAGACTCCTGATCGATTTATCGATGACCTCGTCGAGAAGGTAAAAAAACACCGCCCGACCGACGATAGACCGTACGTGCTCATGCCGGTGTTCTGGGAAACCGATCTCATTGCCCGATTTCGCTCGCGTTTTGAGCCGTATGTTACGGTCGCTGCGCCGATGTACGACTCGATCACGCGGGTCCACCCGAAGGATCACCTTGCGGAGACGGCGAAAGAGCTCGGCGTCGCGGTTCCGCGCACGTGGCATCCCCGCGATGAAGCCGAGTTTGACGCGCTGCTGCCGGAACTCCGCTTTCCGGTAATGGTCAAACCAACCGACGGGACGGGCGGGCGCGGAATCGACCGAGCCGATACACACGACCAGACCCTGCGCCTTCTCCGCCGTGCGTGGACAGAACAGAACCGGTTTCCACTTGTGCAGGAGTTTGCTCCGGGTGACGACTACTGCCTCACCGTGCTGTTCGAGAACGGCGTCTTGAAGGCGAGCATGGCGTACCGGAACATCCATCGCTTCCCGGCCGAGTCGGGAGCCGGCAGCATGCGAGAGACCGTTACCGATACGGCGCTGACGCGGATCGCTGTTGAACTTCTCGGTCCGCTCAACTGGAACGGAATTGCGGAACTCGATTTCAGGTGGGACGGCCGCGCCGAATCGACTCCGCTGCTGCTCGAAGTTAACACACGATTCTGGGCAGGTCTGTTTCAGTCGGTCGATTCAGGCGTCGATTTTCCGTGGCTGTTGTACAGTCTCGCCGTCAATGGGACCGTGGAATCACCGGTGCCGAGAGCGATCGGTAGAAAAACAAAAACTCCGGGGCTCTGGATGTTGTCGGCCGTGCGCGATGTCGTTACGACCGAGAAGGACTACGAGAGGCTTCGCATCTCGTGGCAGGAGGTCGTGGCACGCATCAAGGATAAAGACCTGCGGACCGCGTTTGCAACGATCGCGCAGTCGACCGAGAAGAAACGCTCGCTCCGCGAGACGCTTTCGGCGTTGCGCCGAGTTTTCGCCGAGGCACGCTCCGCCCGAAACGACACTTTCTTTCGCGACGACCCGTTCGTCGTGTTCGGCGTGATGTACATTCTCGGCTCGCTCATCCGACACAGGCGCCTGCCGCCGGAGTTCAAGTCACGATGAGTGTGCCGACGTACTCAATAATAAACCGGTATTTCGGAGCGACACGCGATGGAAGAGCGGCTTGACCCGGCACCGTCCGTCCGCGATAGACCTCGCATCGGCATAACACGCGCATCGGGAATACCGGCCCCAACTCATATAGCGTTGCAGCTCGCCGTCCGGATCGCCGGGGGCATAGGCGTAACGATCACTCCCCGGACGCGGATAGATCCCGCGTTGATCGATGGGTTTATCGTGAGCGGCGGCGCGGACATCTCGCCTGAACTGTTCAACATGGTCGGCAAGAAGGGCCATCGATACGATCATCCCCGAGACCGAATGGAGCTCGACCTACTCGCGTACGCGGAAAAAAACGACATCCCGGTTCTCGGCGTCTGCCGTGGCGCGCACCTCATGAACGCGTATCGCGGCGGGACGCTTCATCTCTCGGTCCGAAAGGCGTACAAGAACGCGCGGTATCCGAGCCACGTTTTTGCGCATCTTTTTTTTCGAAAACGTGTAACGATCGAATCCGGATCGCTCGTATCGAGAATCACGGGCCGGGACGAGATCGCGGTCAACTCTCTGCACCGGCAATCAGTCGATGCGGTCGGCTCGGGACTCGTGGTTACCGCGCATGAACGAAACGGCGTCGTGCAAGCGATCGAAGACCCCGCGTTGAAATTCTTTGTCGGTGTGCAGTTCCACCCCGAGCTTCTCATTTACCGTCCGTCGATCCTGAAGTTGTTTCGTGCCCTCGTCGCCGAGTCGGCCCGCCGTCCTGTACGTTAGGCAGTCGGCAGCCTACGCGGGATTCGGAACAAAATCCCCGCCCCGGCACCGCTTCAGGTAGTTCAAAGCGTGTACCTGACCGGTCATCTCGAGTTCACCCCTGTAGACCGGATCGTGCCAACCCTCGATATCGATCGATCCGGTATACCCGTTCTTCCGGAGCTCCGAGATTATCGCGACCCAATCGCTGTCGCCGAAACCCGGCGTGCGGTGGTACACGAACGGCGGAACCGGCTGCACGGTCTGGGGAAGCGCGATGTCGGCGTGCATCGACGTATGCACGCCGAACTTCCGGACTCGGTCCCATCGGATCGTAGCGTCTTTCCCGTGGACGTGAAAAATCTTCCCGGACCACTCCTCGATCTGCGGCATCGGGTCGATGAGGCTCACCATCTGATGGCACGGCTCCCACTCGAGTCCGAAGTTATCGGCCGGGATCGCGTCGAACATCAACTGCCACGCGGTCGGGTTGTGCGCGATGTTCCAGTCGCCGTCGGCCCACGTTCCGCCCATGTCGCAGTTCTCAAAAGCTATTTTGACGCCGTTCTTCGCCGCGCGCTCGACAAGCGGCACCCAGATCTCCTTGAACCGAGGGATGCTGTCGTGAATCGCCGCGCCGCGAACGCGGCCGGTGAAGCCCGTTACCATCGCACACCCGAAGAGCGACGCGGCGTCGATCGCGCGCTCCCACGCTCGGAGCGACTCCACGTCGTCTTCGTTTGTCTCGAGAGGATTACCGAACACCGCGAGGCTCGATACGATCGCATCGCTTCCCTCGAGCGCGCGGAGTGTCTCGTCGGCGAGCTTCGGGAAGTCGATTCCGTTCACGGTCTTCCAGAACGACAACTGGAACGACTCAAAGCCATGAGGCAGGATTTCCCGAATATACGCGGGGCTACCCATGCCGCGGTTCACAAGCGTGCCTATTCTGATCGTGTCTTTCATGATGTACTCCTTCGCGCGAAGCTTACACCGGATAGCTTATTCAGACCAGATGATTCGTGGCGTTAACGCGTGCGAAGCGCCGTGAAATCCGTCAGAAGCTCGTCGCCGCGCGCCTTGAGCCGCGGGAACTCGATACCCCGTTCGATCATCGCGTCGTCGGTCGTGATTTCCGGCAACTGAAACTCGAGTTTCGTCTCGACGATCCGGATCACCGCGTCGTCGAGCCGG
>PXBQ01000084.1 GCA_003566875.1 Spirochaetaceae bacterium
ACATCGAGGTCGCCGTCGTGCGCTTCGACGATGTTCTTCACCACAAGCATTCCGAGTCCGGTTCCGCCGTCCTTCGCCGACGAGTAAAACGGCTCGAAAATTCGCTCCCGGACCGCATCGCTCATGCCTTCTCCGGTATCGCTGATCTCGAACACGACAATATCGCCGCGACGTTCGACGATGACCGAAAGTACGCCCGACCGTCGCATCGCCTTGCGCGCGTTATCGGCGAGGTTTATCAAGACGCGCAGCATTCGCTCTTCATCGAGAATTATCGGTTCCCGGTACCGCACATCGGAGTCGATCGTTATTTCGCGCGAAGCGAATGAATCGCCGATGTACGTGCGTAGATTTTCGATCAAATTGTCGAGCGAGACGATATTCATATTCAACCGGATTTCACCGCGTGAGTAATCGAGTAGCTCACCCGCGAAATGGTTGATCCGCTCCGCCTCTCGCACGACGCTCCGTGCGTACTTCCTCACGCGTTCGGCGTCGGTATGATGCATCGAGATCATCTCGCCGTATCCCTTCAGGATCGAGATCGGGTTACGGATGTCGTGCAAGATCATCGACGAGAATTTACCAAGGTTGGAAAAACGTTCGGCCCGAAGCAACTCGTTCTGTGCGGCCTTGAGTTCGGCGTACGCCTCCTCAAGTTTTGCGTTTCGACGGCGCAGGTCTTCGACAAAACTTTCGTTGCTCGTCCTCACCATCGCCGAGAGCGATCTCACGATTGAAATTGCGATTCGAGGGTTTTTTTCGAGTACCAGCGCGAACTCATTGCGCGCGAGATACAATACGCGAACCTGTGTCCTGGCCTTGACCGTCGCGCTTCGTGGCAGGTCGTCGACAAGCGCCATCTCGCCGAATAAGTGTCCTTTCCCGTGCACCGCGAGCAGGTCGGCGTCGTCGCGTTGATAGTCCTTCCAGACTTCGACCTGCCCGGACATCACGACGTAGAACTTCTCTGCCCGCGCGTCCTCCAGAAAAATCACCTCACCCGGCCCAAACTCTTCCTCGGTGCACATCGTGGCGATCTCGTTCACCGCCTCGTCGGAGAGGTCGCGAAAAAAATAGATGTTTCGCAGGAAGTCAAAGTAATCTTGTGTTGTGCCCATAAAAAAAGCCCTCTCGCGGAGGGCTACCGAGACCGCTCCGCGCGGTCTCGCACAAAAACGTCCGTCACGACGTCGGCCAAAAAACTCAACAGATACGCGCCCGCATCACCACGAGTCGACCATGTCGTCGGGATCCCTGCTCTCTTCGGCGAAGAGATCGGTTACCCCGCGCAAATCGTCAAAGTACACGTAAAACGAACCGTACGTCTCCATCAACGCGGGTTCGATCAGAAAACCGACGACTTGAATCCCCGAGCGGTTCAGAAAATGCGGATCCCGCTGCACGATCGTCGGCGGAATCGCAGTGGTCATCTGACGCCAACCCGAGAAGTTTAACCGCCCCATCTGAAGGACGGCGGTGTTGCCAAAATGGTCGCGAATCATCACGGAGACGCGATGGTTCAGGTTGCGCCCAACCACCCAGACCGACAGAGTCTTCACGATTCCGGGAACATTCAACGGTCGGACCGGCGCGACTATAATGTGCGTGTTGTTGCGGCGGAAAAACTCGGCCTTGACACCGAGCACGTAATCATCGGCCTCGACGATTCCGAGTTCCTCTTCTTCAGGAATCGGTTGCTTGTCTGCCGGCGCCCCCGGCAATCTCCGATGCGAAATAATGCCCGAATCGATCGGCATGTAAACGCGCCAGAATCCGGGGTCCTCAAAACGCGAGACCGATATCTCGACCAATCTCTGCTGCGCAGTGTCCCGGCCCAGATTGTTCGCGGCATTTGTCTGTTGTCCAAATATTACCGAAGCGCACAGAACAAGGCCAACGGCAAGTATCGTTCGTTTCATCGTCATCGCTCTCCTATCGGCCCGTGGCTTCGGCCCAGATTTCTTCGAGCATCTCGGGATCGCCCAGATCCTCACCATCGAATCGATCGCGGAACGTATCGGTCAGGATTTTGATCTCGTCGAGATAGACGTAAAAACCATCGACACGTTCGGTCGGACGCGTCCACAGCACGATCTTGACCAGTTCCAGCCCCTTGTGTTGCGGAACGAACCGAACGGTTTGGGGTATGTGAGTCGGGACGCGGGTGCTGAGGTTGCGCCAGCCGCGATAGTTGATGTTTCCCAACGGCAAGACGTGCGTAATCCCACGAAAATCTTCGAGGTGAACCTCAATGTAGTAGTCGTAGTTTGATCCCCAGACCCACATGTCGATCTCTTGAACCTGGCCCGGAAGGGGAATCCCACCCGGCACTAACTCCCCGTCCTCATCTTCGACGAGCGGCATAAACTCGAGATAGTTGTACCCGAGCCGATCGAATTTGGCTTCCACGCCGAGCGAACGGAGTTCACGCCCTTCGGGCTCGCGGCGGTACAGCGCGTCCGGCCACGCGCGAACCCAAGCATACTTGGGATACTCGGCGGTTATAAACTTGCTTCCCGTGACCGTCCAGCGGCTTTCTTCAGGGTCGTCGAAGTCTTCGATCACAATCCCCTGCAGATACCTCGTCTCGCGTTGAGCGTAGGCGGGAGAAACAAGGAGAATAAAGAGTAATGCTGCACACAGTGTGAGCAGGCCGCTTTTTTTCATTCTCCGCTCCTTTAAATTTCCAAAATAGTTTCCGAAAAAAGTTCAACGTATAGGAACCAGTTCGAAGTATATTTCCATCGTGATCGTTTGTCAAATGAGTCTATCGCGGTGAAAAGAGTTTCTTCAAGGCTCTCCATTATTCGTGAATAACCAGTCGGGCATCGACCACGACGGCGGAGCGTCCCGACGCCGCACGAATCGCGTCGAACAAATCCGGGTACACGGACTCGACGGTCGCGTAAACGTTCGGGAACAGGGAAGTTGCCGCGTTCTCGGTAACGACTCGTTGCCCGCTCTCCGCGAGCACCTCGAGGGCGTATACGCCGGCGTGACCGAGGAATACTGCGACAATGCCCGGATCCTCCGCGATCGCGTCGCGCGCGAGCTGTCGCGCACGGTCGCGAGCGGGCAATCGGCTCTCGCGGACAACGCTCAAAGACGTCACCGCGATCCGCGCGGCTCCTCGTAGAAACGCCTCCATCTCGAGTTCATCGCGTTCGGTTTCGACCACAAACAGCGCCACGCCGGGCGCCTCGTCGTCACGTACCGTTTGCGCGACGAGCTGCCCCGCATCTTCGAGCGCTCGCGAGCGATCGAAAAGCGCCGGCACCACGGTGTCGGCAAGATCGCTCCTGCCGAGCGAAAAAACGGTTCGATCTGGGTACGCTGCGGCGATCCGTTCGCCCGCGTATGCGTAGAGAGGCGACAATACGACTTTGGAAACCGTCGTGTCGGTGAGGTACTCGGACACCAAGCGGTACACGTTGTCGGGAGACTCGACTACTCGACTCAAAAACGGCCGAGAAATCGGCACCGACGACTGCGAAAAGAGTTCGCGTTCAGCGTCGGAACCGTGAATCGCGTGAAAATACGGGTCGGTAAAAAAAACGACATCGGGCTCACACGAGACGAAAATTGCGACACACACGCCGAGAAGAAAGAAGCGCCCGAACACGCGGCCGTCCGCACGAATTTCCCGGCCCCGCGATGAGCGGGAGCGCATCGCGGAAAAACTCAACACCGCCACACGCTCACACCGTCACGCCGCCCCGCCGGTCTTTTCATGATCGGCGTAGCTTTCAAGCACGCGTACGCGGAGAAACAAGAACAGAAACGCCCCGGTGGCCGTCACGATCGCGACGACGAGCGTCGTCTCTACGGGGTACACGAAGTACCAAAAAACGGATATGAACGGAAGGCCGAACGGGATGATCGCGAGCGCGATGAACGTCACGATCTTCATCCAGCCGAAAACCGATCGCGCCGTAACGACGAGAATCGGAATCAACAGGAGGACACCGACACGGAGAGACGGAACAAGAATCACGTCGTAAATCGAGAACCGTGCCGAACCGAACACGATGTCAAGCAAACCGTACACCGAAAAAAAGGCCGCGAGAAACGACGTCATCGACGTGAACACCGACGACGAGGTGTGGCACGAGGCGTTCCTGCGGCCCTCGCAGGTCGGCGGGATGATCGTGCAGATCGCCTGGGCCGGG
>PXBQ01000381.1 GCA_003566875.1 Spirochaetaceae bacterium
ACGACGAACGGTACAAAAGCGACCGAGATATGAATCGATTTCCTGATGAGTTCGATCTCGACATCGGGCGAGATTGAGAACCGGCCGGCCACCGCCCGTGGTGTTCTCAAATTTTCCATTATCGCTGTTGGTCTACCCATGATGTCGACAACCTTATCGTATTATCTGCGAGAATCGGCGGGCGTTCCCAGGACGATTCATAATGCTTTCTGATGTACATATTGCAAGAATAGTACCAGCCACGCATATGCGCGAGAAGAAATTTAAAATCTTGTATTGTAATTAATTAAAGCGTAGTCCACCGTGAACGGGCGATGGGTTCAAGACGAACGTATAAAAAAGAATACGCCCACATTCACAAAACGCTACGGTATTGAAGGGATAATCCGGTAGACGAGCTATCGAATCGCTACTACAATACCACGAACAACGAGTTATTCCAATACCGCACGGAGACACACAATGAACCGAATTCTCGACGGAGTTATGCCGACGTCATCGACGAGCGATCTTGCCTCACCGCTTTCATTCCCCTCAAACTTTCTCTGGGGAACCGCGACCGCGAGTTTCCAGGTTGAAGGTGCCGCCGAGGCCGACGGACGATCGCCGAGTATCTGGGACACGTTCTGCCGGACTCCCGGTGCGGTCGCTCACGGTCATACGGGCGATGTGGGATCGGACCAGTACCATCGCTACGCCGAAGACGTCGGGCTAATGAAAGAACTCGGTATCGGCGCGTATCGGTTCTCGCTCGCGTGGCCTCGGATTCTTCCGAACGGGACCGGGAAGGTAAACCCGAAGGGATTCGAGTATTACCATCGCTTGCTCGACGCGTTGCACGCGGCCGGAATTCGTCCCGCGGTGACATTGTACCACTGGGATCTTCCTCAGGTACTCGAGGACCGCGGCGGTTGGACAAACCGTGATATCGTCGGCTGGTTCGGCGAGTACGCCGAAGCCGTGTACAAGGAACTCGGCGACAAAGTCGATTTCTGGATGACGCTGAACGAGCCGTTTTGCACGGCGATTCTCGGCTATCTCACCGGGCATCACGCTCCGGGGATCACCGAGCGCGCGAAGGCGTACGCCGCGGTCCATCACCTGCACCTCGCGCACGGGTCCGCGGTCGACGCGTATCGCGCGACCGGACAGGGTGGTGAGATCGGAATCGTGTTGAACCTCTCGACGCCGCGCCCCGCGACCGGGCGGCCCGAAGACATCGAGGCGGCAGATCGCGCGACCGACATGCCGACGAGGATGTTCCTCGACCCGATCATGGGCCGCGGGTACCCGGAACGGCACCTCGCCGCGTACCCGGACGCACCGGTGCCCGTTCTCGACGGAGACCTCGAGAAAATCTCACGGAAGATCGACTTCATCGGTGTTAATTACTACACCGAACACGTCGTTGCGTTTGATCCCGATTCGCCGGAGAAGTTTCGGAGCGTCCCGCAGTGCGAGCCCGTGACCGACATGGGTTGGCCGATCGTGCCGAAAGGATTCCACCGGCATCTTCGATGGATCGCCGAGAACACGAACGGACTTCCGCTGTACATCACCGAGAACGGTTGCGCGATGCCCGACGAACTCGATGACACCGGGACGCGGTGTCACGATCCGCGACGGATCGATTACCTTCGTTCGCACCTCGGCGCGTGCGCGCGCGCGATCGCCGACGGAGTCCCACTCAAAGGGTACTTCGTCTGGTCGTTCATCGACAATTTCGAGTGGGCTTTTGGGTATACGCGGCGGTTTGGTATCGTATACTGCGACTACCTTGACGCACGGCGCATTCCGAAAGACAGTTTCTACTTCTTCCGCGACGTCGTTTCGGGCGCGGAGGCCTAACGGGATATACACATGGCTCAACGCGTTGCCGTGATCGGCGCCGGTCTCGGTGGACTATCTGCTGCGGCGCGACTCGCCGCGGCTGGAAGGGATGTAACCGTTTTCGAGACGCAGGCCGGCCCCGGCGGCAAAGCGTTCACCGAAACGGTTGACGGTTTCCGGTTCGACTCGGGGCCGTCGCTCGTAACGATGCTCGACGTGTACGACGCGTTTTTTTCCGAGATTGGTTTTTCTCTGAACGAGTATCTCGAGTTTGTGAAACTCGACCCGATCTGCACGTATTTCTACCGCGACGGGACAAAACTGCGCGCGTTCGCCGATCGTGATCGTCTTGCCGAAGAGTTCTTCCGGACTACGGGCGAACCGCCCGAACACGTTGAGTCTTTCCTACGCTACTCGTCGCGGATCTACGACGCGGCGGCCGATTTGTTCCTCAAGTTCAGCCTGCACGACGCGGCGACGTACTTCTCGCCGACGTTCTTTCGGTCGCTGGTGCGAATCGGCCGGATCGACGCGCTGCGCACGATGAACGCCGCGGTCGAGGCCCACTTCCGGACGCCGAAACTCCGGCAGCTCTTCAATCGATACGCGACGTACAACGGATCGAGCCCGTACCTGACCCCCGCAACGCTCAATATCATTTCCCGTGTCGAATACGTCGGCGGTGCGTACGCGGTCAAAGGCGGCGTGTACGCGATCCCGACCGCGCTCGAGAAAGCCGGTCGTGCGCACGGGGTTCGTTACCGGTACAATACGCCGGTCGAACGGATCGCGACCGAAAAACGGCGCGGCCGACGGGTAACCGGGGTTGTAGTCGCCGGCGAGCACGAGCCGTTCGACGTTGTCATCTCGAACGCAGACGTAACGCCGACGTACGAGCGGCTTCTCGAAGACGGCGACGCGCCGCTCGTGAAGCGGTACCGGCGACTCACGCCGTCGCTCTCCGGGATCGTGTTTTTTTGGGGCATGGACGAGTCGTTCGACGAGCTGTCGGTGAACAATATTTTCTTCTCGGAGGACTATCGGCGTGAGTTTTCGGCGATTTTCGACGACGCGCGCTGCCCCGACGATCCCACGGTGTACGTGAATATAACGTCAAAAGTGACCGAGCACGACGCACCGACGGGTGGGGAGAACTGGTTTGTGCTGGTTAACGCGCCGTGTGATACCGGACAGGACTGGGCCGCCGAAGTTCGACGCGTGCGATCTCGCGTGATCAAGAAAGTGTCGTCGATGCTTGGCCGCGAGGTCGAACGGCACATCTCGTGCGAAAAGGTGTTGACGCCGGTCGATATCCAGGCGCGAACCGCGAGTCACCGAGGCAGTCTGTACGGAATCGCGTCGCATTCGCGATTCTCGTCGTTCATGCGGCATCCGAACCGGTCGCGTCGGTATCGGGGGTTGTATTTCTGCGGTGGCTCGGCGCACCCCGGCGGCGGGATGCCGCTCGCGATTCTGTCGGGCAAGATCGTTTCCGATCTCGTGAAGCGCCATGAGAGGTAAGTAGCCGCTCACGAGCGGTGATTCGGGTCGGTTGGAACGACGCGGACGTGGTATAATCGCGTACGGAGCGAAGCGAATGGCGAGAAAAAAACCATCGACGGATAGCGAGCGCGACGGGCTTGTCGCCGAGATTACCGAATCGCTTGGCGCAGTCGATCTCGACGGTCTTCGGTTCATCCGCGATCAGTTGAACGTGCTGCGGTACAACGCCGAGGTCGAGAAACTTTCGGAGAACGCGCGCGTGTTCGCCTCCGAACGCGCGGAGACCGTGAAGAACCGCGTACCCTTTACGGTCTCGGTCGAACAGAGAGAAGGGAAGTTCTTCACGATCGTACTCGACGATACGCGCGTATTCTTCAACCTCGACGAGATGCGAACCATCACCCGAATATGCCACGCAGCCGACGACGCCCGTGACGGTGCCGAGCGGCTCTACCGGTGGTTCTTACGCGAACGCAAGGACCTGCTCATCGACGCGGACATCGCGAGCGCGCGCAGCCCGTACATCGCAAACATCTACACCGTAATCAGGAACACTTTCGTGACGAAATGATGTCTCCAGAATTTTCCTTTGTCGTCTCCGTCGTCGCTGCGAGGCGCCTTATCGACTGTACTCGAGACCGACTCGCCACGCGGCCTCCGGAGAGAACGAATCGCCCGTGCCTATCGCGCGATGCGCGGTGTGCGTGAAACCGATCGTCCAGAGGATCGCGCGCGGAGCCCGGAAACCGGCTCGAAGCGAGTACTCGAGCACGTGATCGAGCTCGTCGAGCGTGAGTGAGTCGGAAGTGCCGGGCGCGTTCTGCGCCGCGTACGACG
>PXBQ01000133.1 GCA_003566875.1 Spirochaetaceae bacterium
GACACGAGCACGTCAACCTCGGCCCCCGGCTCGAGGGTATCGTCGATCGCGACCGCGTACACCTCAGTTCCGGTCAATCCAAGCGACGCCGCGTTTTCACCCGGTTTGAACTCCAGAGGCAGGATCCCCATTCCGACGAGATTACTGCGGTGGATGCGCTCGTACGACTCGGCGATCACGACTCTTATCCCGAGCAGATACGCGCCCTTTGCAGCCCAGTCGCGACTCGAACCCATGCCGTAATCCTTGCCCGCGATCACGACCAGCGGCGTTTCCGACTCTTTGTACTTGAGCGATGCCGTGAAAATGTCGAGGATCTCGCCGGTCGGATGATACACCGTGCAGCTGCCTTCGGTTCCGGGCACGAGAAGGTTTCTGAACCGAATGTTCGCGAACGTGCCGCGCGTCATCACGCGGTCGTTACCGCGTCTGCTTCCGTACGAGTTGAACTCGGCGAGTTCTACGCCGCTATCGAGCAAGTATTTTCCGGCCGGGCTATCGGGGGAGATCGCACCGGCAGGCGAGATGTGGTCGGTCGTGATACTGTCACCCGCCAGCACTAACACGCGCGCGCGAGCGATCGGTTGAATCGGCAGCACGTCGAGCGTCGTATCGGTGAAGAACGGCGGCTCCTGAACGTACGTGCTGTCGTCCTTCCAGTCGTAAATCTCGCCGCCGGACAGCCCGATTTTGTTCCACTCGGGGTTCGAGTCTTCCAGCCCGTCGTAACTCTCGATAAATGCGTCGCGGTCGAGCGCCTTCTTGACGTACTCGGCGAGCTCGGCTTCGTCGGGCCAGATGTCGCGTAGATATACCGGAGCTCCGTTCTCGCCGAGGCCGATCGGCTCATCGGCGAGATTCAGGCCGACCTTCCCCGCGAGCGCGTACGCAACGACCAACGGCGGCGACATCAGAAAGTTCGCTCTCGTATGTGGATTGATACGACCCTCGAAGTTCCTGTTTCCCGAAAGCACGCCCGCGACGACGAGATCGGCTTCAACGACGCCGTCGGCAATCGGTTGCGGCAACGGGCCGCTGTTGCCGATACACGTCGTGCATCCGTACCCCACGAGGTGGAAGCCGACTTTCTCGAGGTACTCCATGAGCCCGGCGCGAATAAGGTACTCGGTCACGACCATCGAACCCGGTGCGAAACTCGTCTTGACCCACGGTTTCGGTTTGAGCCCCGCCTCGACGGCCTTCTTTGCGACGAGACCGGCCCCAAGAAGCACCGACGGATTGCTCGTGTTGGTGCAACTCGTGATCGCGGCGATCACGACGTCGCCGTGCGTGAGTTCCGCCTCGCCGCCGTTCGGCAACGATACCCGCGCGCTCTTCGCGAGCTCGGCCATCGAGAGATTGTACCCTCGGTTCTCGATCGTTTGGGTCAGAGCTTTCTCCCATTCAGCCTTGACGTTCTTGACGGCGATCCGGTCCTGCGGTCTTTTGGGTCCGGCTATGCTCGGCTCGACGCTACCGAGATCGAACTCGATTACCTGATCAAAAACCGGGTCGGCGGTATCGGCGGTCCGGAACACGCGCTGAGCGTGCGCGTACGCTTCGGTCAACTCGATCACCGGCTTCGGGCGTCCGGTTGCCCAGAGGTACTCGAGAGTTTTATCATCGATCGGGAAGTACCCGACCGTCGCACCGTACTCCGGCGCCATGTTCGAAATCGTCGCCCGGTCAGGGACGGTCATCCCGGAAAGCCCCGCGCCGAAGAACTCGACGAACTTCCCTACCACTCCGTGCGCGCGCAACAGCTGCGTAATCGTGAGCACGAGATCGGTCGCGGTGATCCCCGCGTTGAGCCGCCCGACAACCTTCACACCGACAACCGGCGGCGCCAACATGAAGATCGGCTGTCCGAGCATCGCCGCCTCTGCTTCGATTCCGCCGACTCCCCATCCGAGGACCCCGAGCCCGTTGATCATCGGTGTATGCGAATCGGTCCCGACAACCGAGTCAAAGTACGCGATACGGTCACCGGCGGACTCACCGGACTGAACAACCTGTCCGAGATACTCGAGGTTGACCTGATGGCAAATTCCGCTCGCCGGAGGAACGACACGGAAATTCTCGAACGCCGCCTGCCCCCACCGCAAAAACTCGTACCGCTCTCGATTGCGCGTGAACTCGAGCTCGGCGTTCTTACGCAAAGCGTCGGAGGCCGCAAAAAAATCAACCTGGACCGAGTGGTCGATCACGAGGTCGACCGGAAGCCGCGGATTAATCCGCGACGGCCGGCCACCGAGGCGCGCCATCGCGCTTCTCATCGCCGCAAGATCGACAACGCACGGTACACCGGTGAAGTCCTGCAACAAGACTCGCGCGGGTGTAAACGGGATTTCGGTCTTTCCGGGGTTCCTCGGATCGTATTCGGCCATCTCCCGAACGTGGTCTTTGACGATCTCGCGCCCGTTTTCGCACCTGAGCACCGATTCCAGGAGAACTTTAACCGAAAACGGCAGAGTCTTGACGTTCGGGAAACCGCTATCGGCCAATTTGTCGAGACTGTAGTACGCGAAGTCGCCCGACGGGGTCATAACAGTCGATTTAACGTTGAAAGAATCACTTCCGGCTGGTATAGTCATTGCGTCACTCCTCTTCGGGAGGAAATATAGCATTCATCCGGGGCGGTCGGCTACCGCACCGTGAAAGGTGACACGCCGGAAGTTGTGCCGACGGAGGGATTAACGTGGATACATACGTTTCAGATAAGAAAAAACTCGATCATCTCGTGGCGTCGTACTATGCGATGGTGACCGCGCGCGAGCTGGATCTCTTGGAGCAAAGCTTCACAGGTCGCGGAGAGGCGTTCTTTCACGTCTCGGGCGCAGGGCATGAAGGGTCAGCCGTCTTGAACTCACATTTGGTCAAGGAAGACCGGCTTCACTGTCATTACCGCGACAAGGCGCTCATGCTCGCGCGCGGCATCTCGGCCGAGATGTTCTTTCTCGCGTTGTTCAACAAGGATGCGTCGCATTCACGCGGACGTCAGATGAACGCGCACATGAGCGCGCCTGAGCTCAATATCCTGAGTCTGGTCGGCCCGGTCGGCAACAGCGCGCTGCAGGCTGTCGGAGTCGCCGAAGTGCTGAAACACCACGAAGAGAAACCGATCGTATTGTGCTCGCTCGGCGACGGGATGACTCAGCAAGGAGAAGTGCTCGAGGGAATCGCGCACGCGGTGCGACGCGAACTCCCGGTGTTGTTTCTCGTCCAGGACAACTCCTTTGCGATCTCGACCGTGACGACCGGCAAGACGTTTTACTCGCGGCCCGACGGACGGGTGGGCGAGTTTTACGGTGTCCCGATCACGCGAGTCGACGGACGACATCCCGCCGACGCGTACGACGCCTTTGGAACCGTCGTCGGTCGGGTCCGGGCCGACCGACAACCCCAAATCATCGTCTTTGATGTCGACCGGCTCAACAACCACACAAACGCCGACGATCAGCGAATGTACAGGACTGCGGACGAAATCCTTCGCGTGCAGCAATCCGGCGATCCGCTTATTCATCTCAAAAAGGACCTCGTCGAGCACGGCGTGTCCGAGTCCGAACTCGACCGAAAAACCGACGAGATACGCGCCGAGCTCGCCGCCGCCGCGAAGCGTGCACAAAGGAGCCGCGATCCCGAACCCACTTTCACGGCGATGAAACCGCTCCCGGAACGTCTCGTCAGTCGCGAATCGGAGTACCGCGGCATCTCCGCCGGCGCCGAGACAAACGGCGACAAGAGCCTCACGATGATAGAGGCGATCCGCGAAGTTCTCGACGCACGCATGGCAAAAGACGAGAGGGTTACGCTGTTCGGTGAGGATCTCGAGGATCCAAAAGGTGACGTGTTTGGCGTCACGCGCGGGTTGACCGTGAAGTATCCCGGACGAGTCCGCAACTCTCCGCTCGCCGAAGCGACGATCGTCGGGGTTTCGGTCGGCGAGGCGCTGGCGGGCAACCGTCCCGTCGCTTTCCTGCAGTTCGCCGACTTTCTGACGATCGCGTACAATCAGATTTTCGCCGAACTCGGTAGCATGTTCTGGCGGACCGACGGAGGATGGCAAGCTCCCGTGATCGTGATGATCACGTGTGGCGGTTACCGCCCCGGTCTCGGACCGTTTCACGCGAGCAGCCTCGAGGCGATCGCGGCTCACACGC
>PXBQ01000535.1 GCA_003566875.1 Spirochaetaceae bacterium
GCCATCGCCTGAAAGACGCGCGTCGGCTCACCCGCGAGTTTCTCGATCGCGTTACGGAGTGGACGGTAGTTCGCAACCGCAGCGAGCGGCTTGTGCGTGCGGGTGAACCCCATGAACTTGCGGACGAGGCCCGCGCGTTCCTCTGCCGGGATCGCCTGGATCGCGGCTGAGAGCTGTTCCGCGTCGGCGTTCTCCACCGGAGTACCGAGAATGCTTTCGATCCGTCCGCGCATCGGTCCTTCGTACGCGACGTTCACGCAGTCCGGGTCATCCGCGCGGCACATCGTCTGAAGCTCGGCGAGCGCCTTCGTGATCATCTCACCGGGAATCGCGTTCCGCACGACGAGAAATCCATCCTGGTCGTACTGGGTCCGGGACTCAGGACCGAACGCCTCCCACCCGTCGACCGGCTCGAACTTGCCGTGCGTCGTGTAGAGCTCCGGATCGTGGTCCGGAATCGCCGTCTCGAATACTACGTTCTTTACCATCCGAACACTCCCTTTCTCCGCGTCACGCGGACAGCAGTCGATAAACCTTACTGAAACCATAATATATGCGCCGGTACCGTTCGCCAATGGACTCCCCGAACGGTTTCATGTAAAAATCGAACATGCCGTGCGATCAGCTTTCGATCAATAGCGCCGCCCGTTTCTACTGTTCGCCCGACTGGAGCTGGGATACCGGCCCGGCCGGTCTCTCCGATCGTGATCTCTGGGCCGTACTGAGCGGGGTCGGTACGCTTACCGTCGGGCACGAGTCGTACGAAGCCGTCCGAGGTGACGTGTTTGTGCTGCCGCCGCGCGTCCGGATCGCGGGGCGTCATGACGCGTCGCGGCCTCTCGTCGTCGTCGGTGTGCATTTCTCCGGAGGCGGTGAGTTGCCGTTTCACGTGAAGGTGTTGCCGGTCGAGTTCCTCGCCGGAATCCTCGACCGTGTCGTCCGCAACAATCTGCTGTCGCGACACGCAGACGCGGAGATGTGGTTGAACGTGGGCCTCGCGGAAATGCGGACCGCCGCGGTTGCCGGTGCCTCAGGAACGTTGACCGAAACGGTTTCGGCCGCGTGCGACCGGATCCGGGACCGACCTGGAGACGATTGGCGTGTCGCCGATATCGCCGCGTCTGCCGGCGTCTCGCAGCAGCACCTCGGCCGCGTGTTCGTCAAACACACCGGACTCTCGCCGCGTGCGTTTATCGTGAACGCAAGGATCGCGGCCGCACAAGCGTATCTCCGCGGGACCTCACTGCCCGCCAAACGCATCGCGGATGAGCTTGGGTTTCACGATGAGTCGCACTTCTCCCGGCAGTTCTCCCGGTTGACCGGTGTATCGCCGTCGGCGTATCGTTCGCTCGTTTTCCCGGATTCCGGCGCGAAAACGACACCGGACGATCGGGATCGATAGCATTGAAGAGTAAGTGCGATCCGGAGTATCGTCTTGTCTATGGCCGGTGAACAGGATCCAAGTGAAACGATTCAGACCATCATCGACGAACTTGGGATGATGGTGACGCTCGACGAGATCGTGTCTTTCATGAAGCAGGCGCTCTATTACGGCAAGTCCGTCGAAGACGCTCTCGATGAGTGCTTGCGCGCTCCTGCGCCGGTCCGCGCCAACGCGCGACAGGCCGCGGCGTTCCGGGCTGCGGCACGTGCGGTGTGGAAGGAGCTACAGACGAGGTACGATCGGACAGCCGATGAGCCGGTCGTCGAGCTCCGCGACATATTACTCGCGTTGGTTCAGAGACAAACCGACTGGATTCGTTCGCTCGATCAGCGCGGCATCGAGCCGGAGGATCTTCCGACCGATCGCATGCAGATTCTTGGGGAGATCGGCGCGATGCTGACCGCCTCGCTCGGTGTCCTTGAGCACGAGGACTCGGCCGACCTCGATACGATCGACGCGATGCTCGACTCGCTGCGGAGTTTTTCGGTCATCATGGACCAACAGATTTCGGCGGTCGAGATGCTCATCGATGACGCCGACAGCGAGTGATCGGCACGAATGGCGCCGTTAATCTGGGTCGGAATAGTCGCGTGTATGTCGCAATCGGCGATCCTGTCGGGACTGAACATCGCCGTGTTCTCGGTAAGCCGACTCGAGCTCCAGATCGAGGTCGCGAAAGAAAACCGCTACGCGCGAAGAGTGCACCGTCTGCGGCGCGACTCAAACTTGCTTCTCGTGACGATTCTCTGGGGAAACGTCGCGGTGAACGTGCTGCTCGCGCTGCTGTCGGGCTCGGTGCTCGCAGGACTCGCAGCCTTTCTGTTCTCGACCGTCGTAATCACGATATTCGGTGAGATTCTTCCTCAGGCGTACTTCACGCGGCACGCGCTGCGTATCGTCTCGACGTTGTATCCGCTCATTCGGGTGTATCAGGCGGTGTTGTTCATCGTCGCGAAACCGACCGCGATGATCCTCGACGTCTGGCTTGGGCCCGAAGGCATCCGGTTCCTGAAAGAAAAGGATATACGCGAACTGATACGGCTCCACATGCAGTCGTCGCGTACTGAGATAGAACGATTCGAGGGGCAGGGTGCGCTGAACTTCCTCGCGCTCGACGATGTGCCGCTCTCTGACGAAGGTGAGTTACTGGATCCCGAGAGTATCGTCGAACTCGAGTTCGACGGCGGTCGTCCGGTGTTTCCTCCAATTCGTCCTACTCCCGACGATGAGTTTCTCATCGCGCTCCACAAGCCGCGGAGGAAATGGATCGTGATCGTCGACTCGAGCCGAACCGCGCGTGTCGTCGTGAACGCCGACGAGTTCATCGGCGATGCATTATTTGCGGACGAGCGGTTCGATCCTCACTCGTATTGTCACCGCCCGATCATCGTGACGGTCGACAATCGACGGCTCGGAGAGGTCATCCCGTCGCTCACCGTCGAGAAAAGCCGTCGGTCCGATGACGTGATCGACAACGACGTTATCCTGCTTTGGGGAGAACAGAAACGTATCATCACCGGCGCCGACGTACTCGGCCGATTACTGCGCGGCATTGTGCGCGAAAGCCCGGAGACTCAGCGCTAACGACTCTGCGAAACGAGAAGCGCGGCCGGGAAGTGTTCCAATACCGCAGACGCGAACAGCCCGGGTACACCGTCGGCGCTGGTGACCGGCTGAAGCGTGCGGCCGGTGAACTCATCGATCCAGCGCTCGTGGGGAACCGCGCGAGCAGAGAGCGCCGTGAGTTCGATCTTCGTGTCTTCCCAGCCGTCGGGAAGAGGCTCGCCGTCGCGTTTCACGAGCGGCTCGACGAGCCGCGGTGCTACGATCAAGACGGTCCTACCGTCGAAGCTGCGCGCAAACGCGACGACGCGCTCGGCGTGCCGGCCGGAAGTCTCGAGTGGAATGTACTCGCCCGCCGCGAAGACGTCGGGAAACCGACGGCGCAAGCCGAGCGTCGCGGCGACGATCATCTGTTTCGGTACTGCCTCGGTCCATCGTGCGACCGCATCACGGCAACCGGCCGGGGTGAACTCGAGAGTGTCGAGCAACCGTTCGTGGGCGGTAAAATCGACCGGGCGGCGGTTGTCGGGGTCGACGAGTGAAAAATCCCACCCGGTCGTGCCTTGATACACGTCGGGTACGCCCGGGACCGTGAGCGTCAGAAGCTTCTGAGCGACGCTGTTGACCGCACCGACCGGCGCAATACCGAGCGCGAATTTCTCTAGCCGGCGGAGAATCGTCGCGCTCCGTTGTGGATTCAGGAGCGAACGGACGTATCGCTCGAGAGCTTTCTCGTACTCGTGATTCGGCGCGGTCCAGCTCGTCTCGGTCTTTGCCTCTCGCGCGGATTTGATCGCGTACGCGACGATCCTTTCGGTGTAGCCGTCGATGCCGTCGTAATCCGGCGCGCGCATCGTGAGCGGCCACGTTCCAACCAGCGTTTGAAGCACGATGTACCGGTCGCCCGCTGTCGGTTGGTCGTTCTCGGCGCCGTCGGTGCTCGCCGCAAAATCGGCGATCTTGCGAACCCACTCGTCCCACTCGGCGGTGATCTCGCTGATGACGTACAGCCGCGCACGCGTATCTTCGCCACGTTTGTGGTCGTGCGTTGCGGTTGTGACCATCGAGAACGGGTGGGTCTTGAGCCTGTCGCGGTTTCCGTAGTGAAACGCTTGCGGTGAACCGTAGAACCGTTCCGGGTCCGCCCCGAC
>PXBQ01000222.1 GCA_003566875.1 Spirochaetaceae bacterium
CGGTTCTCTCGTAAAGATCGTAGTTCCGGATCAACCGTCGCGCGAAGTGAACCATCGTGTTCACGTCCATCGATTGAGCCAACGAACGAGACGTCAAGTTCCGGATCTTCACACGGACATGCACCACGTTTTTCCTTTTTGCATCACGAAATACATCCTTCCGACGACAATGTATCAAACGCCCGCGATTGCGGGAAGTCCCGTATTGACTGTACGTAAGAACGTATTGACTGTACGTAGGAACGTATTGACACACCAACGGAAAAGGGACATTCTCGTGGACGTCGCGCCGGGGCGGCCGAACACCAGAAGGAGACAATCGGGCAAGTTGAAGGGTAGCGAGGTACGGATCGACGGTGTCGACAAGGCGTTTGGGGAGTTCCCCGCGCTCATCGATGTGAGCCTGACGGTCAAAAAAGGCGAGTTCTTTTCGTTGTTAGGTCCTTCGGGATGCGGGAAGACAACGTTACTTCGTATCATCGCGGGCTTCGAGACGCCCGATGTCGGTTCGGTCCTGATCGACGATGTAGACATTCTACCGATTCCCCCAAATCGTCGTCACGTCAACACAGTCTTTCAGAGTTACGCGCTGTTCCCGCATCTCTCGGTGTTCGAGAACATCGCGTTTCCGTTGCGCCTACGTGGACTCGGCGAAAAGGTCGTGACCCAGCGCGTCGAGTCGTATATCGAGCTCGTTCGGTTGCACGGGCAGGCGCGCAAAATGCCGTCGCAGATCTCGGGAGGGCAGAAGCAGCGAGTGGCGATCGCACGCGCGTTGATCAATGAACCCGACGTTCTGCTGCTCGACGAACCGCTCTCGGCGCTCGATGCAAAACTCCGTCAGCAGCTTCTTATCGAGCTCGATACGATCCACGATTCGGTCGGCGTCACGTTCATCTACGTCACTCACGATCAACAAGAAGCTCTCAGCGTTTCCGATCGAGTCGCCGTGATGAATCTCGGCCGCGTGCTGCAGATCGGCGCGCCGTTTGAGATCTACGAGCAACCCGCCGACGAGTTTGTCGCGAATTTTATCGGCGATACGAACATTCAACCGGCGGTCGTGACGTCGGTGGAAGGGGAACTCTCCCGGCTCGACGCCGAAGGCCTGGGCCCCGTCGTGGTGACGTGCGACGTGCCCCCCGAGCCCGGGCATACCGTACGGCACACGATACGCCCCGAGAAGATCCGGATCAGCAAGAAACGCCCCGAGGGGCTCGCGCCAAACACGAACATACTTCAAGGTCTCGTCGACGAGAGGATATATTCCGGGTTCCAGAGCAAATTCTTCGTGGAGCTCCCGTCCGGGTACGTGATCAAGGCGTTCCAGCAACACGCACGGTTTCTTGACGACGGTCCTGAGATCGAGTGGAAAGATCCGGTCTGGGTCTGGTGGAACGCGAACGACGGATACGTCGTTACGCCTCGCGGGGGCGACGAGTGAGGAACCGCTCGGGCGGGCTGTACACGGCGCCCGTGACCGTCTGGATCACGGTGTTCTTCGTCGTGCCGCTCGCGATAGTCGTGTTGTACAGTTTCCTCGAGAAGGGGCTGTACGGCGGCGTGAGGTATCGGTTTTCACTCGACGCGTATCGGGCGCTCGCGAATCCTTTGATTATCCGCGTCGCGTGGACGACGTTCCGAATCGCACTGGTCTCGACGATCGGCACCGTGCTGCTTGCTCTGCCCGCCGCGTACTACATCGCGAGGAGTTCACGGCGAACGATGCTGTTGGTCCTGATCATCGTGCCGTTCTGGACGAACTTCCTGATCCGCGTGTACGCGTGGATGGCGATTCTCGGCACAAACGGATTCCTCAACTCGATTTTGCTCTCGCTCGGAATAATCGGCGAGCCGGTCCGCTTTCTCTATAATCAATGGGCCGTGATCGTCGTGTTGATTTACACGTCGCTGCCGTTCGCAATTCTGCCGCTGTACGCCTCGATCGAAAAATTCGACTTCACACTGATCGAGGCGGCGCGGGATCTCGGAGCGAGCCGGTTCGCGGCGATCGTGCGGATCATGATCCCGAACATCCGAGCCGGCATTGTGACGGCGATCCTATTCACGTTCATCCCGAACTTCGGCGAGTACGCCGTACCACAACTCGTCGGCGGGCGCGACTCGTTCATGATCGGAAACGTGATCGCCCGCGAATTGACCGTCACCCGGAACTGGCCGCTCGCCGCGGCGATGGCGCTGATCATCACCGTGATCACCGCCGGTGGGATGGTGGTGTACTCCGCGGCGAACCGCACACGGGGGCGCGGTTCCGGGCGGCGTGTATGAGCACAAAAAGCGGGTTCCCGAGATTCGTGTATATTTTTGTTACTTTTTTCCTGATCGCCCCGCTGATCGTGCTCGTCGTGGCGTCGTTCAACGCGTCGCGATCGATGCAGTGGGAACGGTTTTCGCTCGAATGGTACCGGCGTCTTTTCTTCCAGTCGCGCGATCTATGGCGCGCGGTTCGAAACAGCGTCGTGATCGCGTTATCGTCGGCCACCGTCGCGACCATAATCGGAAGTCTCGCCGCGATCGGGATCAGGTGGGGACGGTTTCGGCTCAAGAGTTACGTGCAGACGGTCACGCTGATGCCGCTGCTGCTCCCCGAGATCATCCTCGGTGTCTCGCTGTTGATTTTCTTTGCGAGCATCGGCGTGCCTCTTGGTCTCGGGACGATCTTCATCGCGCACACGTGCTTCAATCTCCCGTTCGTGATATTGATCGTGCTCGCGCGGCTCGAGGAGTTCGACTTCTCGATCATCGAGGCGGCGTATGATCTCGGCGCGCGCGAGCGCGACACGCTTATCCGCGTGATCGTGCCGGTCTCGATGCCCGGAATCCTCTCGGCGTTTCTCACCGCCGTCACATTGTCGCTCGAGGACTTTGTGATCACGTTCTTTGTCGCGGGACCGGGATCGACGACTCTGCCTTTATACGTCTACTCGGCGATCAGATTCGGCGTATCGCCCGTGATCAACGCGCTTTCGGTCGTCATGATCGCGGTAACCGTCGCGCTCGTGTTGCTTGCTCGGAATATGTTGAAGTACATCGCGAAGTAGGAAATCACATGGAGGATACGATGAAAAAGCTACAGTTTCGGCGTTTGCTCGCCGGAGCGCTCATCACCGGGGTTCTGGTGCTGGGCGCGTGCGACCGGGGGCAGGAACGGTTATACGTGTACAACTGGACGTACTACGTGCCCGATGAGACGATCGAGGCGTTCGAGCAAGAGTTCAACGTGCGCGTCGTGTACGACACGTACGCGTCGAACGAAGAGATGTTCGCAAAGCTCAAGGCCGGGGGCGACGGGTACGACGTTGTTTTTCCGTCGGGAGATTACGTCTCGATTATGATCGCCGAAGGCATGGTGTTGGAGATCGACCGGAGCAAGGTGCCGAACTACGAGAACATAGATCCGGCGGTGCTTCTGTTGACGACGTACGATCCGGGCAATCGGTACAGCGTCCCGTACGTCATGGGTGCAGCGGGCATAGCGATAAATGCGAACTTCGTCGACGACTGGGAAGAGAGTTGGAGTGTTTTCAATCGTGCCGACCTTTCGGGGCGTATCACGCTGCTCGACGATATGCGCGAGGTTCTCGGTGCGGCGTTGCGGTCGCTCGGGTACTCGGTCAACTCACTCGATCCGGTGGAACTCGATGAGGCGAAGGCTGTCGTACTCGGGTGGCGCGAGAACATCGTGAGGTTCGACGCGGAGACGTTCGGCAAAGGGTTTGCGGCCGGGGAGTTCCACGTTGTGCACGGATACGCCGAGAACGTTTTCATCGAGTTTGAGGATCTCGACGACTCGCATGTCGAGTTTTTCATCCCGGCCGAGGGAGGCCCGATGTACATGGACAGCATGGTGATTCTCAAAGGCGCGCGTAATCCCGACCTTGCTCACGCGTTCATCGACTTCATCCATCGGCCCGAGGTGTACGCGGAGATCGCAGATTTTCTCGCGATACCCCCGGTGAACGTCCCCGCGCGCGAGTTGACGACCGAGCAGCCGGTGTACGGATTCGACGCGCTGCTCAACTCGGAGTTTATCGAGGATGTCGGCGACGGGCTGGCGCTGTACAACCGAATCTGGCAGGAGATTCGCGCGGGCTATTGAGCCGGTTTCGTGCGTCGAAGTTACGTTTTTTCGC
>PXBQ01000282.1 GCA_003566875.1 Spirochaetaceae bacterium
ATCCTCGAAATACTTCGGGCCCGGTACGGCGAGGACGCGGTCGACGAGGTCGAGTCTTCGTACGTCGGACCGCGGTTTTCGGCGGATCTCGCGCGGCAGTCGTTTGTGCTGATTTTTGTCGCGCTGTTCCTGATTCTCGCGTACATCGCGTTTCGGTTTCGCGTCGTGTACGCTTTGTCCGCGATCGCCGCGTTGGTCCACGACGTTGCGTTCATGCTCGTTTTCATCGGTGTGACGCAGATCGAGGTTTCGACGGCGACAATGGCAGCGGTCCTGACTATCATCGGGTACTCTCTCAACGATACGATCGTGATCTTCGACCGCATTCGCGAGAACGAGCATACGATGCGCGACTCTGCGTTTCCGGTGATCATCGACACGAGCATTACCCAATCGTTGAGCCGAACTGTAATCACGTCGATCACGACGCTGCTCGCGGTTACGTCGATCTACGTATTCGCCACGGGGGCGATACAGGACTTCGCTCTTAACCTGATTGTCGGCGTGATCATCGGTACGTACTCGTCGATTTTCATCGCGTCTCCGTTCCTGTTGCACGCTCAACAAACGGTGCGCAAACGTCGGAGGAAGGCCGCGGCCAAGAAACCGGCAGGCGACCAACAGAAGTCGGTCGAAGGCAAGAAACAGACTCCCGAGACTGTCGCGGCGGCGACCGGTGCGAGCACCGACGCGATTCTACGCGAACTTGGCGCTCGAAAGTCACCGGCCGCGGGTGGGAAGAGCCCGACACGCGGGAAGAAAAAGAAAAAGAAGTAGGTGTACCGGCCGCGTATCGGTACCGATCCGAATCAGCAGAAAAAAAACGCCCCGACTCGGGGCGTTTTTTGTCGCTCGACCGTTGCGACGATGCGGCTCTCGACTGTTATTCGGTTCCGCGAAGCCCGAGTTCGTCGGCGGCTTCGCGCATCCCCATGATCGTATCGTCGATGATCTCGGTGAGATCTCGACCGAGCATTACGGCTCCACGTTCTATGACGCCGCGATCGACCCCCGCAGCGAAGCCCTTGTCTTTCCACTTCTTCTTGACGGATTTCGGCGTCATGTCGAGCACGCTCTTCGATGGGCGGACGAGCGCGGTCGAGCTGACGAGACCGGTAAGTTCGTCGATCGTGTACAGGGTTTTTTCGAGTTGCGTTTTCGGTTCCACGTCGGTGAACATACCCCACGCGTGACTCAAGACGGCACGGACGTACTCCTCCGGCCAGTCTGCCTCTTCGAGGATTCTTTTTGTCTCGGTGCAGTGTTTTTCGGGCGCTATCTCCCAGTCGAGATCGTGGATCAGGCCGATTACACCCCATTTTTCCGGATCCTCTCCGGTCTTGTTTGCGGTGTACCGCATCACCGCTTCGACCGCGAGTCCGTGTCGGATCAGGCTTTCGGACTTGGTGTAGCGTGTGAGTAACGTGAACGCTTCTTCTCTTGTCGGTGCATCAGAACTCATCGGTACCTCCTGCCTCACTATATCAAAAAAGTTCTTGCGCGTCGGCGGTTTCTCGATTACCTTGGTCGCTATGAGTGAAATACTCGACCCTATTGTGAGGCGCCGCGCGCGTCGCGCATTCGCACAGCGCCCGGTTCCCCGGGAATCGCTTCAGAGAGTCGTGTCCGCGGCGCACCTTGCTCCGTCGTGCTCGAACAACCAGCCGTGGCGGTTCATAGTCGTGACCGAAGATGATGCGAAACACCGGGTTTCGGCCGAGTTGTCCGGTGGGAATTACTGGGGTGTGAACGCGCCCGCGTACTTCGTCGTGCTCGCGTCGCTCGACGAAGACTGTCGGCTCGACGACCGCCGCGATTACGCGTTGTTCGACGCCGGGATCGCCGTCGGGCTGTTGTTGATCCAGGCCGAGGCCGAGGGGTTGATCGCGCATCCGGTCGCGGGCTTCAAGCCGGTCGAGCTCAAGGCCGCGCTCGGCGTGCCCGATGGGTACATCGCGATCGCGGTGATCGTCGTCGGGTTCCCCGGTGCGGACGTAAATCTGACCGAAAAACACCGTACGCTTGAGACCTCCTCTCGCGTGAGAAAGCCGCTTTCGAGTGTTTTTTTCGCCGACCGATGGAGGCACGATGATACTTAACTGTCGCGAGCAGGGCGACGGGCAGGCGGTCGTGATTCTTCATGGGTTGTTCGGGTCGGCGGATAACTGGAACGCTGTGGCCGGCGTACTCTCGGCTCGGCGTCGCGTCGTGTCGATCGACCTCACGAACCACGGCGATTCACCGCACGCTGAACACTTCTCGTATGAATCGATCGCGCGCGACGTGTCCGACACCGTGTCTTCGCTCGCGATCGACCGATGCGATTTGATAGGGCACTCGATGGGGGGGAAGGTTGCGATGGCTCTCGCGCTCGAGCAGCCGGAGGCCGTCCGATCGCTCGTGGTCGTCGACATCGCCCCCACTCGGTATCCGGCGTCTCACGGCGAGATTTTTGACGCGTACGCCGCGGTAGAGAAGACTCAGCCAAAAACACGTCGCGACGCGGACGCGGTGCTCGCGAAGTTTGTCGGAGACACACAGATCCGTGCGTTTTTGCTCAAAAACTTCGTGAAGGGCCCGCGTGGATACACGCTGCGACTCAACCACCGCGCGCTCGCCGACGGCTACGACACGATTCTCGGGTGGCCGGATCTGAATGCCGAGTATGGTGGACCGACTCTTTTTGTGCGAGGCGAACGATCGACTTACGTGCCGGACGACGTCGTTCCGGCGATTTTGGGCTTTTTTCCGCGTGCGACGGTCGAGACGATCGAGTCCGCGGGCCACTGGATACACGCCGAGGCGTTCGACGAGTTTTTGTCGGTGGTATCCGGTTTTCTAAACACGGAACACTCTGCATGATTTCCGATGATTTCGAAGTCGCGCCGGGAAAACCGAAACCGCTCGGCGCGACGCTCACGACGCACGGTACGCAGTTTGTCGTTTTTTCGCGCCACGCGACCGCGGTTTCGCTTGTTCTGTTCGAGTCGGAAGACGACGACAAACCGAGCGACGAGATACATTTCGATCCCGAACTGAATCGAACCGGTGATATCTGGCATCTTTACGTGCGCGGTGTTCGTGCCGGTCAGTTATACCTCTACCGAGTCGACGGCCCGTACGACCCTCTTCGTGGCTTGAGGTTCAACCGAAATCTCTGTCTCATCGATCCATACGCGAAAGCGTTGACCGGCGGCTATACGTGGGAGCTCGGGAGGAATCTCGGGTACGATCCGAACGCTCCGGAGCTTGACCTTTCGTTCGCGACATCCGGTTACCTCGCGGGAATGCCGAAGTGCATCGTCGTGAACGACAAATTCGACTGGCAGGGCGATCGGCCGCTCAACTATCCCCTAAGGTTCAGCGTGATCTACGAGGCTCACGTGAAGGGGCTCACCGCGCATCCGAGTTCCGGCGTCGAACACCCGGGAACGTATCGTGGCGTCACCGAGATGATACCGTACCTGAAACAGATTGGGATCACGAGTCTCGAATTGCTCCCGGTGCAGGAGTTCGACGAAAACGAGGTTAATCGCCGGAACCCTGAGACTGGTGAGCGACTGGTGAACTACTGGGGGTACAATACGCTTGCTTTTTTTGCGCCAAAAGCGAGTTACGCGGCAACGAGGGTTCCCGGGCAACAGGTGACCGAGTTCAAGGAGATGGTTCGCGAGCTTCACAAGGCCGGAATCGAGGTGATTCTCGACGTCGTGTTCAACCATTCGGGCGAAGGCAATGAATTTGGGCCGACCGTGTCGTTCCGGGGCCTCGACAACCCGGTGTACTACATGCTCGAGTACAATCCAAGGTACTACCGCAACTACTCGGGTTGCGGGAATACGATGAACTGCAACAATCCCGTGATGCGGACGTTAATCCTCGACTGTCTGCATTATTGGGTGATCGAGATGCACGTCGACGGTTTTCGATTTGATCTCGGCTCGATCCTCGGCCGCGACCAACGCGGAAACCTTATGGAAAACCCGCCGATTCTGGAACGCATCGCCGAGGATCCGGTTCTGCGGAACACGAAGATCATCGCTGAGGCGTGGGACGCCGCCGGCGCGTACCAAGTCGGTTGGTTCCCGGGTGGCCGATGGGCGGAGTGGAACGACAGGTTCCGCGACGACGTTCGGCGGTACTGGCGTGGCGA
>PXBQ01000181.1 GCA_003566875.1 Spirochaetaceae bacterium
CCTTTCCCGAGAATCTTCCCGAATAACATTTCGGTCGGCCGTACCGAGGACAACATGATCTCGACCGTGTTCGAGGTCTTTTCCGTCAGGACCGACCGGCCGATCATCTGGCCGTACAGAAGCACCGTCATGTATATCAGCATCACGAACGTGATCGCCGTGAGGATGACGCTGAAGAAGTCCTGCTCGACGCCCTCTCCGGTCGTCTCGAGTCGACGCATCACGACCGACGGGCGCTGCGTCAATGCGGCAACCTGGGCCGGATCGAGTCCCGCGTCCGCGACTCGCCGGCCGACAACGACCGCGCCGAGCGTCGTCTCGAGGATCGTCGCGATTTGCAGGTCGGTTCCGGTGCGCGAGAAGTACTCGACGCTCGGACTCGCGAGGTACTCGTCCGGCACGACGAACGCGCCGCGGACATCACCGTCGAGAACGGCGCGTTTTGCCTCATCGTCGTCGACGAAACGTTCCGGCACCAGCCGCGTGCCGACGAGCGATTGGGACATCTGCTCGAACAAGGCATCCGAACCGCCGACGAACGCGATGATCGTGTTCTCGGCAACCTCGCTCTGCCGTTGAGCCAACGTTCCCGGTAGGATCGATATCGCCGCGATCAGGAACGGCCCGATGATCGTCATCACAACGAACGCCTTGTTTGCGGCCGTCATCTTGAACTCTTGTTTGATGATCGTCGTGAGTTTACTCATCAGCTTGCACCTCGTCGTTCGCGCCTTCCGGGGTCTCCGGTACCTCCGGGGTCTGCCCGGGCTTTGCCCCGACCAGATCGATAAAAATCTTGTGCAACGACGGCGCGGTGAGCTCAAAGCGCTTCACCGAGACGCGCCCGACGATCCGGCGCAAGACGTCGTCGCCGGTCGCGCCGTCGGCGAGCTCGAGTTCGGTGTACCGGGGAAACGCGTTGAGACCGCGGACCTCTGGGATGGTCTTCATGAACGATCCGTCGCCGTCAAACTCGATCGTCACGCTCCGGCGTCCGTAGCGGCTTTTCACCTCGTGGATCGGACCCGACACGACTTCCGTGCCCCTGTTCATCAGAAATATCTCCGAACAGATCCGCTCGGCGTGGTCCATAACGTGGGTCGAGATCAGAATCGTCTTGCCCTGTCGACCGATCTCGATGATCGTATTCTTGAGAAGGTCCGAGCTCACCGGATCGAGTCCCGAGAACGGTTCGTCAAAAAAGAGAATATCCGGATCGTGCGCGACCGCCGCGATGAACTGCACCTTCTGCGACATGCCTTTCGAGAGTTCTTCGATCTTTTTATTTTTCCACGCGAGAAGGTCGAACTTCTCGAGCCACGCGTCGATGTTTTTCTGCGCGAATGTGGGATCCGCTGATTTGAGACGCGCGAGGTACATCAGCATCTCGTTGACGGTCACTTTCTTGTACAAGCCACGTTCCTCGGGCAGATATCCGATTCGCGCCTTGTCGTTCTCGGTTATTTTCCGGCCGTCGAACCGGACCTCCCCGGTGTCGGGTTCGAGAATGTTCATGATCATCCGGATCGTCGTCGATTTCCCGGCACCGTTTGGCCCGATCAAACCGAACACTCCTCCGGGTCGCGCGGAAAACGAAACCGACTCGACCGCGACCGTCGACCCGAACGTCTTGCCGACGTTCCTCAGCTCTACCATCGGTTGGCTCCTTTGTGATTGACCGAGCGTAGCAGACGCGCAGTCCGCTGTAAACCCGAGAAACCGCCCCCGCTGCCCCAGAATCGACGCTGCCGGAAAAGCGACAGGAAAAACGTGAATAATCCGGCGTCGATCGGTGTATATTTACAGGTATGAGCGAACTGCGTTATGCGATCTTTTTTGTAGCACTCGGAGTTCTGTTGTCCGGGTGCGCGAGTTTTTGGCAGGAGGCCGATGTGACACGCAGACCCGTGGATGACTCCGCGCGACGTACGGCGGTGGCACCGACAGAGCCCGGCGCCGTTGAGAGTCCTGACCCGTTCGCCGGACATTGGGTCGGCTCGATCGCCGTCGCCGGACAGGTGATCGGGATCGAGGTCGACCTCGGTACCATCGACGGCGCTCGTGCTGCGACGCTCAATATTCCCGCGCAGGGCGCGTTTGGCGTCGTCCTTCGCGACGTCGTAACCGACGATTCAAGAGTTCGTTTTGAACTTCCGATCGGCATCCCGGCGGTGTTCGACGGGAGGCGCGACGGCGAATCGATTACCGGAACGTTCTCGCAAGGCAACGCGGCCGGAACGTTCGAACTCGAGAGGACGTCCGACTCTCCGCGGTCCGAACACTTTCTCGGACGTCCGGTCCGTCGGGCCGCGGGCGATGTCGACACACCGGTCGTGCTGCCGACCGCGCGCGGTGAGTTGCGCGGAAGCCTGCGAATCCCGATGACGCCGGGGCCGCACCCGCTCGTCGTAATGATCGCTGGATCCGGCCCGACCGACCGCGACGGCAACTCGGCGCTGCTGCCGGGCAGGAACGACTCATTGATGATGCTCGCCGAAGCACTCGCGGAGAACGGCGTCGCGTCGCTCCGGTACGATAAGCGCGGCGTGGCGGGCAGCGCGTCGGCGGCGATCCCCGAGCGTGAACTCCGTGTGACCCATTTTGTCGACGATGCCGCGGGATTCGCCGAGCTTATGCGAGGTGATCGCCGGTTCTCGTCGCTGACCGTGTTAGGTCACAGCGAAGGTGCGTTGATCGGTACGATGCTCGCTGAACGTGGTCGCGTCGATGGGTTCATCGCGGTCGCCGGGATGGGGCGGACGCTCGACGAAGTGGTTCGCGAGCAACTCGCCGAGTATCCCGACGCGCTTCGAACCGCTGCCGACACGATCCTGAACGAGTTGAGAGCGGGAAGGACGGTCGCCGACACACCGAGTGAACTCGACGCGCTGTTCCGCCCGAGCGTGCAGCCGTACCTGATCTCGGTGATCGAGATCGACCCTGCCGTCCGGATCTCCCGGCTCACCGTTCCGACGTTGATCGTGCAGGGAGACCGCGACCTGCAGGTATCGGTCGCCGATGCGGAGCGGCTTCACTCGGCGCGCGGCGACGCGGATCTCATCGTGATAACCGGGATGAATCACGTATTAAAGGCCGTCGGTTCCGATCTCGAGGCGAATCAGCGCGCGTACACCGATCCGACCGTGCCTATCGCGCCGGGCTTCGTCGAGGCGCTTCTCCGTTTCGTGGACGAGGTCTCGCGGTAGCCGCGAGACGACTCGATTACTCGCGCGCCTGGACGATTCGGTCGTACGCGCCGAGCACGGCTTTCGCGCCTTCGCCGAGCGAGACCAGAATCTGCTCGAGGCCGACGTTTGTTACGTCACCGGCGGCAAAAATCCCGGGATACGATGTACGGCACCGCGCGTCGACGACGATGTGCTTCGTTGCGTCGCACTCGACGATTTTCTCGACGGACTCGGAGCACGGGACCGGATCGCGTTCGACGAAAAAACCGTCGGCACGGATGACCTGCCGGTTTGCCCCGACCGAGATCACGACCTCCTCGGCAAACGCTCCGCCGAGAAACTCCACGACCGTCGCGTTCTCGATCACGTGAATGTTCTCCGACGACTCGACGTGTTCGCGGAACGCCGTCTCGTACGACGCGTTCGGTTCGATCGCGAGAATAACTTCGGCAGCTTGAACCGAGAGCTCGGCGGCCGCACGAAGCGCGCGGTCGGTGTTTCCGACGACGAACACCGTCTTGTCCGGGAAGAAGTGCGAGTAGCTTATCGACGAGTACCCGAGCGCTCGACCGATGAACTTTTTCTCCCCCGGCACGCCGAGAAATTGCGGACGGCTTCCGGTTGCGACGAGCACGTTCGCCGCACTTACCGGCTCGCTTTCACCCGATTTGGTTACGAACTCGAGCGAGAATCCGTTTCCTTCAGGCGCAACCGCGACGATACGGCCGTGTCGGTAGAGGTGGTCGAGGTACTCGAGTCTACCGCGGTACACGCCGACGATCTCTTTCGCCTTGATGATCTTGTACTCTTCCATGTCCTCGACGTTCAGCGAGTAGTTTGTCTTGCCGCCGATGTCCTCGGAGAACACGCAGAAATGAATCCCTTTCCGAATCGCGTACATCGCGGCCGAGAGCCCCGCGGGTCCCGCGCCGATAATTGCCAAGTCGAACATC
>PXBQ01000368.1 GCA_003566875.1 Spirochaetaceae bacterium
CGACGAGACTCGCGGGAAGAACGGTTGGGAGGAGGCGTGGAAAAAACGCTACACGATCGGCCTGATGCTGCTCGACCTCGAGAATCCCGCGCGCGTCGTCGGGCTCGCGAAGACTCCGCTGATGGTGCCGGAAGCCGAGTACGAGAAGAACGGCTTCCGGGGTGATGTCTTGTTCCCTGGCGGGATGATCGCCGACGGAGACGAGGTGCGGATTTACTACGGCGCGGCCGACACGGTCGAGTGTCTCGCGACTGCCGACCTCGCCGACCTGCTCGGATTTGTCGGATCGTGAAACCTCAACACGCGACAAGCGCCGTGGCTTCCGCCGTTTCGGTTCGGTCTCTCCGCAAGGAGTTTCGGACTAAACAGAAGTTGCCCGGTCTCGGCGCTGCATTCCGTTCCCTGGTGCATCCGAGCATTCGCACAATCACCGCCGTCGACGGCGTTTCGTTCGAGGTCGAACGCGGCGAAATTCTCGCGTTTATCGGCCCGAACGGCGCCGGCAAATCGACCACGATCAAACTCTTGACCGGCATCCTCTATCCCGATTCGGGTGAGGTCCGGGTGCTCGGGCTCGACCCACACCGCGAACGCCGCGCGCTTGCGTACCGGATCGGTACCGTGTTCGGGCAGAAGTCGCAGCTCTGGTTCCACCTGCCGCCGAGCGACTCGTTCTCGCTGCTCGCGGGGATTTACGACATCGACCGAGAGCGCGCGAAACGGCGCATCGAGTTCCTGACCGAGGTTTTCGGGATCGGTGACCTCTTGACGACACCGGTGAGGAAGCTCTCGCTCGGGCAGCGCATCCGGTGCGAGATCGCCGCGTCGCTGCTTCACGAGCCGGAGATCCTGTTTCTCGACGAGCCGACGATCGGGCTCGACGTCGTCGTGAAGGAGCGCATTCGCGATCTGATTCGGACCGTCAACCGTGAGGACGGCGTCACCGTGTTCCTTACGTCGCACGACGCCGGAGATATCGAGAAAATCTGCCGGCGCGTTATGGTCGTGAACCACGGTCGAATCGTCTGGAACGGCTCGGTGAACGAGATGAAGTACACTTTGCTGAACCGGCGCATCGTATCGCTCAAGCTCGAGGCGCCCCTCGTGTTCTCGATGGAAGGTGTCGAGATCGTGAAGTCGAAAGGATACGCCGCGAAACTCGAGGTCGATCTGACCCGCGTGACGATCGAGTCGGTCGTCTCGACTCTGTTGCGCGAAAACAAGATCGTCGATATCAGTATCGCGGCGCCGCCGCTCGAGGAGATAATCGCTTCGATATACGGCCGGACCGAGGCGCCCGTGGACGGGGAGCAGACCACCGATGGCGATGAGTAAGTACCTCGACGTCTTTCGTTTCTCCGTCCGCGACCAGACCGCGTATCTGCCCGCGTTCATGGCGCGCAACCTCTTCTTCGTCGTGATTCTCTTCGTGTTCTTCTCGCTCTGGCGTGTCGTGTTCGCGGAGTCCGGGGTGATCGCGGGGTTCACGATCGTGCAGACGTTGTGGTATCTCACGTTCACCGAGGCGATCGAGCTCTCGCGGAGCAGCGTGTTACAGACCGTACAGGCGGACGTCAAAGACGGAACGATCGCGTACGACCTCACGAGGCCGTACTCGTACGTCGTGTTCTCCCTGGCTCGTGGTGTCGGCGAGGCGGTCGCGAAACTCGCGCTCGTCCTCGTGGTCGGCTTCGTCGTCGCGACCGTTTTTGTCGGGCCGCTGCCCGGCTACTTCTCGGCTCTTCCGTTTGGAGTACTGGTTATCTTCGGAGGGATCGTTCTAAACGTCCTGTGGCACCTCGTAATCGCGCTGCTCGCGTTCTGGACCGAGGAGGTCATGCCGTTCCACTGGATCCTGCAGAAACTCGTTTTCATCCTGGGAGGCATGTTCTTCCCTATCGAGTTCTTCCCGGATTGGCTTGCGCGCATCGCGCGAGTTCTGCCGTTCGCGTTCTCGGCGTACTGGCCCGCTCGGACGATGGTCGCGTTCAGCTTCGACGGGTTTCTCGTTGCTGTCGTCGGGCAGGCCATCTACATCGGGGTCTTGCTCGCGCTCGCGCTCGGGATCTTCGCGCTCGCGAAACGGAGGGTCCATGCGCACGGTGGGTAGGCGCCGGGCCTTTCCGGTGAGCCTGATCGGCCGCTACCTCCGGTTCAACCTTGCGGCGGCTATCGAGTACCGAACCGCGTTTCTCGTACAAGTGTTCGGCATGGCTCTGAACAACTCGGCGTTCATCTTCTTCTGGTTGATCCTGTTCGAACGGATCGGCAGCGATATCCGCGGATACGAGTTCTCGGACGTGATGTTCGTCTGGGCGATCGTCGCGTCCGGGTACGGGCTCGCGGTCGTCGTGATGGGGAACGCGAGTCAGATCTCGCGGATCGTGTACACCGGGGAGCTCGACGTTTACCTTCTGCAGCCGAAAACCGTGCTTCCGAACGTGTTGTTTTCGCGCATGGTCGTTTCGGGGATCGGGGATTTCCTGTACGGCATCGTGCTGTTCGTCGCGACGCATCCGGTCACGGCGAGGAACGTCGCGCTGTTCGTCGTTTTTGTCGCGCTTGTCGCGACGCTCATGACCGCGATGCGCGTGTTGTATCACAGCCTCACGTTTTTCTTCGGGAACGCCGAGGCCTTCGCGTTGACCGCGAGCGACCTCGCGGTCAGTTTCGTGCTGTACCCGGGCAGTATCTTTCGCGGTCCGGCGGTGTGGTTGTTGCACAGTCTTGTGCCCGCCGCGCTCATGGGCTACATACCGGTGGCTCTCTTTCGGGAGTTCGACCCGGTGCGATTCGGTTTGCTCATCCTCGCCGACGGTGCGATCGTCGTGATCGCGATCGCGGCGTTTCACCTCGGCCTCCGGCGGTACGAGTCCGGGAACAGGATCGGAACACGTACATAAAAAAACGCACCCCCATGTGGGGGTGCGTCGACGATTATACGTCGTCGTCTTTCGTGTTGTCTTGGATCATCCGGACGACCTTTTTCACACCGACGTCGATCTGTGGTTTAAAAAAGTATCCGACCGCGATTCCAACGATGAGCCAAAAAATCATTGCTCTTCCTCCTCCGCGTTCTCAGTATGGATGTTCACTTTCATGCCGGGCTGAGACTTCGCGTCGTCCCGCGCGGGTATTGTAACGCGAAGTATGCCGTTTTTGAACACCGCGTGCGCTTTTTCGCGATCGAATTTGTCCTCGGGCACAAAAAATTTCTGCGCAACAACGTCTTTGAGTTTTAGCCGTCGTTTCAGGTACTTCACGTCGTCGCGGTCGCGGAAGGAATCGCCGACGTGCGCCGTCAACAGCATGTTGTCGCCCTTGAACTCGAGATCGATTTTTTCCTCCGAGAAACCCGCGAGCGCGAACTCGAACACGATCGTCTTGTCTTCGAGCATGTAGATGTTCGAAGGTGGATACGAGTAAGCAGGGTACAGGTCCCCTTTCCACTTCCACGTCGGTGTCTTGTACCCGATGCCCTCGGTGAAGACCGTCGAGAAATCCTCGGCTGCCTCGAAGATCTCGTCCATGATTCGTCCTAAATCGATAAAGTCACGGTTTTTCATCCCGTCACTCCTTACGCCGCTATTTGCGGCCGTTGTCTCACCCTCCGTACGGAGCGGTGTCTTGGGTGGACCCGGTTACGGCGTCCACGCTTCTGGTCCTTACGGCACCTGATACAATAATAAGCAAAAACCATGCCTTAATCCATCGGGTGTGACCGAACCGGCGTGTCGGCGGTAAAAGGTGTATCAGATTATCGAAACCGATCATCCTCGACGCCGGTATCAACGCCGGCCGTTATCCGGTAATATGTGCCCGAAGCACCGTGCGATCGGTGCACTCTCTGAATCAAGGATGCTTTTGTGAATATTCGGATTCTGTTCGTGGGCGAGATTGTCGGGAAGGCGGGCGTTTTCTGCGTAAAGACCCTGTTGTCCGACGTCCGCGCGCGAACCAAAGCCGATTTTGTAGTTGCTAACTGCGACGGAACGACCGGGGGGTTCGGGATAGGAAGAAACCACTCGGTCTACCTGCGAAAACTCGGCATCGATGTGATAACGACCGGTGATCAGGCGTACTTCAAGAAGGATATGGTCGAGCACATCGAGAAGGCGTATTACCTCTTGCGACCCGCG
>PXBQ01000252.1 GCA_003566875.1 Spirochaetaceae bacterium
CACTTTTCTGCAACAACTCGTGTTTGAGAGCGGCATCGAGCAGACTTCCCGACCACGATATACCTTGCCCGAACATGATCTCGATTTCGGCTTTCCTGAACGGAGGCGCAACCTTGTTCTTCACGACTTTGACGCGGACCTTGTTGCCGATTGCGTCGTCGGTGCCTTTTGTGATCGTCTCGATTCGTCGGACTTCGAGTCTGACCGATGCATAGAACTTCAATGCTTTACCACCGGTTGTCGTCTCGGGGTTGCCGAACATCACCCCGATTTTCATCCGAATCTGGTTGATGAAGATCAGGCATGTGCCGGATTTCGAGATCGTACCGGTGAGTTTGCGGAGCGCCTGACTCATGAGACGCGCCTGCAGCCCCATGTGCGAGTCTCCCATCTCGCCTTCGATCTCGGCTTGCGGCGGCAATGCCGCGACCGAGTCGACGACGATTACGTCGACCGCTCCGGATCGGACGAGTGACTCGGCGATCTCGAGAGCCTGTTCGCCGGTGTCGGGTTGGGAAACCCAGAGCTCGCTGAGATTGACGCCGAGTTTTCCGGCGTACGTCGGATCGAGGGCGTGTTCCGCGTCGATGAACGCCGCGATTCCCTTCTTTTTCTGGGCTTCGGCGATGACGTGCAGCGCAAGGGTAGTCTTCCCCGAAGACTCGGGGCCGTATATTTCGATAACACGCCCCCGTGGATATCCCCCGAGACCGAGAGCCTCGTCGAGCAGAATGGAGCCGCTCGGTATCGTCGCGATGCCGGCGTTCAAACCGCCGTCACCGAGTTTCATCAATGATCCCTTCCCGAACTGTTTCTCGATCTGCAGTCGCGCTGCTTCTATCGCGCGTCCTCTATCGCCGGCTGCCTCGTCGGTCTTCGCGATCACGTTAGTCTCTTTTTTTGCCATGCGTCCCTTCCTCTACCTATACAATACCGGCTTTTTTTCGCGCATGCTTCACGATCACGCGATGTTCTCATAATATACGCTCGAAAATCTTCCGGTCAATATCGATTTCGTCGGTAAATGGTACGATTTTGTTTTGACTGAGCGCGCGTGAATCGATATGATGATGGCCATGCGAGGAGACTTGGTGATTCTCTCGACGCGTTCGATGGACGAGTACGCCGAACGTGTCGCGTATCAGCTTCAGACTTTCCCAGATTTTCACTACAGCGCGAACACAAAAAACTTCGTGGGGCGCCTTAGCGCGACTCGGTTTGCGGACGGTGAGATGGAAGTCGAGTTGGGCACGTCGATTCGGGGAAAAGACGTGTTTCTGTTCTCGTCGGCCGGACGAAACGACAAACACCTGACTGTCGAAGAGAACAAGATCGAATTGTACCACGCTGTCGACGCGATTCGCCGAGCCCAGGCCGAAAAAATAACGCTATTCGAGCCGTTTTGTTCCTCGTCGCGCTCCGATCGAACGACGCGTCGAAACTCGGTTGGGTTTTGGGTCCATTACAAAACCCTCGTGAGCCTCGGAGTCGACCACATTATCACGTACCAACTCCACTCGGACAAATCGAAAACAATCGTCGACCCCAGAGAGTGCGCGATGGACGACGTACCCGCGCACCCGCTCATCATGGAATTTATCACCGACAACTTCATCAAAAGCCGGCAGTTTCTCAGCGAACACGTACAGAAGAACTGGTTGTTTTGTTCGGTCGACGCCGGTGGTGAAGGTATGGCGAAGAAGTTTGCGCGAACGTTCGGCACAAAGCTCGTCATCGCTCATAAGCAGCGGGACTACACGCGCGCGAACACCGTCGACTCGATTCATATTTTGAGCGACACGACGCTCGACGGACGTGAGGTCTGGATTGTAGACGACATGATCGATACGGCCGGATCCGTCTTCACGCTTGTGAAGGAGCTCAAGATGCGGAATGTCGCGAAGGTGAATATCGCGGCCGTTCACCCGGTATTCTCCGACCCGGCAGTCTCGCGCCTTCAGCTACTGCACGAAGAAGGAATGCTCGACAAGCTTGTCGTCGCGGACTCGGTATCGTGTTCGGATGAAATGCGCCGATCGATGCCGTTTCTGCACGTCGTTTCATCGGCAAAATTGAGCGCCGAACTCGTCATGCGCATGCACGAGGAGCAGTCGTTGTCGCCTTTCTTCGATGACTTCGACGTGATTCGATACCTCTCGTCGCTAAAACTTTTTCTCTGAATCTATCAGTATCGTCACGGGACCGTCGTTCACGTACTTCACGCGCATGGACGCCTGGAACCTTCCTGTCTCGACGCGTACGCCGTAGGCGCGGAAAAGCTCTACGAACCGTTCGTAGAGCTTCACGGCAATCTCAGGTTCGGCGGCCTCGTTGTACGATGGACGTCGGCCCTTCCGCGTGTCTCCGTAGAGCGTGAACTGCGACACAACGAGCGCAGGAAGTCCGAGTTCGAGCCCCGATACGTTCATCTTCCCGTTCGCGTCACGGAAGACGCGTAGATTTGCGACCTTGTCGACCGTGTAGCGGACGTCGGTGTCGGTGTCGGATTGTCGCACACCAAGGTAAACGAGCAGGCCTCGGTCGATCCTGCCCGTGACCGTATCATCAGCGACGATCGAGGCATCGGTTACCGTCTGAACGACCGCTCTCATCGTGAATCGGCCGGCCTCACGGCGCGAGAAACCTGAGCGACGTGACCTCGATCCGGATCTCGGGGCGCACGTCGTCGGCCTTGGCGATGACTTCGACCCGCGCGATGACTTCGACGGGGACGGCCGGATCGAGGGCCGCCGCAAAGTGTTGAACCGCGTCGACGGTTCCTTCGAGCACCCGGTCTGTGTGATACCCGACGAGAAATCGGTACGTGATGCGATCGTCGTCGAGTTTGAGGTTCGCGATTCGTCCGGACCAGCGAATATACACGCCGTCGTACAACCACGGTTCAGTCTGAACGTCACGATACGAGAAGTTGTCGGAGAACGACGTGAAGTCCGGGCGACGCGTATAGGCCCGAAGCATCCGTATGCGTTCTTTCACCGCGTGTGAAGCGTTCGAGTGGAGAAGTCGGTTCATCTCACGAATCGCCATGTTGTCTCGAAACGAATTAAAGTATCGGCCAATGGTGCTGACGGTATCGCGTATTTCGGGCTCGGTTAGCACGTATCGGACCGCTCCTGCGTCGTCCGCGGTCATCGACCGGACATCGGAAAGATCGAGCACGCCGATTCCTTCGCGCGGTTCGTGGCGCGGGCGCGAACGTATCGCGTCCTCAAGAATCGGAGCGACCGCGACAACCGTTACGACAATCGCCGCGAAAAGAAGAGAGCGGGTTATCCACGGACTCACGCGGATCGGTCGTGGCACGAGACGATCGGTCAGTCGGACCCGTTCGTCGGGCTCCAGCTCATCGGGTGCCGCGACACGTCGCGCAAGCGACAGGCCGGCTTTTGCTTTCCGACTCTTGGGATCGGTTTCGAGCGCCTCGAGCCAACATCGTAGGGCATCGCTCGGTTCTCGTTTGCGCCAGTGGACAACTGCCAATGCAAGCATCGCGTCGGTATCCTCGGGGTCGAGTTGTACCGCGCGGGAAAGGTACGACTGCGCGCCGGCAAGATCGCCGGTCTCAATGCACGACACGCCGAGTAAAAAATAGAAACGCGGGTTCTCACGGAACTGAAAAATCCGCGGCTCAAGGGTCGAAATGAGTTCCGGGTATTTTCTTCGCCGAAAGAGCGATTCGGCCTTTTTCAGACTCGCCATGCCCTTACCACAGCGTCGAGAGAGGCACCGTTCGGTACCGTCGCCGCTCGTCTCATCGGGCTAGCTCGGAGCTCCGTCGCTCGAGCTGTTCGACTGCGGATTGGATTACGTCAATGACCGAGTCGGACAGTTCATCATCGGATGCGAGAAAATAATCAATCTGTCGGAGCAGCTCGTCGGTCCGGAGCAGCTCCTCGCGTGCCGCGTCCGACCGGCTCAACCCTGGCGTCCGGGCAGCACCGATAGTCCTTAGTACCGCCTCAAGGTTCGGACCGTGCGGTTGGTCCGTAAGCGAGATCATCTCGGTCGCCGAGTTGCCGAGAACGGTCACGATTTCGCGGGCCTCAGAGGGGTTCAAAATACTCACATCGTAATACACTGCAGCCGCGGAGTCGTTGACCGAGTACGGAAGAAGG
>PXBQ01000476.1 GCA_003566875.1 Spirochaetaceae bacterium
CCGCGCTAACGCCGCGTACCGCCGACGAGTTTCTCGACGATCGTCTTTGGCGTTCCGGGCCATCCGCGTACCGCTTCGGATTGAACGAACTGCCCGTCCGACGCCCGAAACCGGTACGTCGCGCTCCAGAAGACGCTTCCGATGCCGGGAAGGCTTACGCGCACCTCGATTACGTCGATCGGTCGGCCATCGAGTTCTATGGTGGTGCGGCTGCGGCGTGCCGCCTGCAGCTTACGGAGTTGCAGATCCCCCGGCTGTATCGTCCAGAACCGGATCCGATCGCGATCGGAGAGCACAAAGGGCTGTAACGACCGTTCGATCGACTGGATCCATGGGTCTTCGTCGTCGAGCTGGAACGTTTCGTGCACGCGTGTTCCGTCACTGCGCCCGGTGACCGAGATAGTACGGCCGGTTCGGCGCGCGATGTACTCGGTGCTCGCTCGCGGAGCGCTATGCCGCCACGAAATCGACTCGAGTGTCTCGGCGTCGACCGTAACGATATGGACCTCGCCGGTTGAGCTTTCGGAGCGGAGTTCCAGGTGGTCTCCAACGCGGCGTTCGGACGATTCCAGATACAGTACCGTGTCACCGGTGCGTTCGCGAAAGCGCATCTGTTCACCTCCGTCGGAATGCGCGGTTGGCGTCGTCAAGAGAAGCAGTGTGGTTAATACTACCCGTATCGAGTGAAGAGATCGTTCTACCTGCATACTCCGATTAATGTACCCATTTGGTGCCGGTATTGTGTAACTTAATGACATGCCGACCGTAATGCTTTTAGTCCTTCTGCTCAGCGGTTTCGTCGCGGGGTTGCTCATGTTTGGCGTTCGGGTTGTCCGGAGGGCGCTCGAACAACTCCCCCCGGCCGACGCGGGCGGTAGCACCGACCCGCGGCGCGCCGTGAGCATCATAATCCCCGCACGGAACGAGCAGGCGCGGATTCCTGCGCTCCTGAACAGCCTCAAGACACAGTCCTTTCGGCCACTTGAGATACTCGTGGTCGACGACGAGTCGGTTGATCAAACCGCGAGAGTCGCTCACGAGTACGGCGCCCGCATTGTGGACACGCCGCCTCGTCCTGCCGGATGGGTCGGGAAGACCTGGGCGTGCCACACCGGCGCGTCGGCTGCCTCGGGTGATCTGCTCCTGTTCCTCGATGCCGACGTGGAGTTCGATTCCACGGCTCTCGAGCGGATCGTCCTCGCGCACAGATCGAGCGAAGGCGCCGTTTCGGTCCAGCCGCATCACAGGACGACTCGTCCGTACGAGTCGCTCAGCGCGCTTTTTAACGCTCAGGTGGTTACCGCCGTCGGCGTGGGCCGGTCGTCGAGGGGGTTGTTCGGCCCGTGTATAATGATCGAAAGAAGCGCGTACGATCGGTGCGGTGGACACGAGTCGGTCCGCGGTTCGGTTCTCGACGATGTCGACCTCGGCAGACGCTGCCTGGCTCACGGCGTGGCGATTCGGAACTACCTCGGTGGGAAGTCCGTGCGCTTCCGGATGTATCCGAGCGGCGCCCGAGAGATGATCGATGGATGGACCAAGAACTTCCTGTTAGGCGCCGATGCGACACCGACCCGCGTGTTGCTCCTCCAATCGATCTGGATTATCGGCGCGGTCACCGCGGCGGTCCAGGCAGGATTAGCCCTTGCGCAGTCGCCGCTTGCGCTTCTGGGAGCGTGGTCCGCGGTCTCGATCTACGCGGCGTACGCTTTCGTGCTTGCGTTCAGCGTGCGCGCGTACGGGAGCTTCGGCGGCGGTGTCGCGCTGACGTTTCCCGTGCACCTGCTGTTTTTCGGGTACATCATGGCCCGCGCGCTGTGGCTACGCATAACCGGTGGGAGTGTGCAGTGGCGCGGCCGTGCCGTACACGTGCACGCGACCGGCGTCCCAAAGCCGCCGAAATCGGCACGGATTTCATAACCTCGTGTCGCCGTCGATTCGCGTCCTGCTCATCGCGTTCAACTGGGTCTTTTTTCACATCGGCAGTGGTTTCGCGACACACCGCATGCCGACGTCCTGGTTCGATCGCGGTACGTCGTGCTCTCGGGTACTCGAAGCCGAAGCCCGGTTCTACCGGCGATATCTGTTCGTGCACCGCTGGAAGGATCTGCTTCCTGAGGCCGGCGCCGTGTTCGCCGGCGGTTTCGCGAAGCGTTCGTTTCCCGCCGGGAGCCGTCGCGATCGCGCGTACATTCTACGCTTCATCGCCGAAACACGACGCGCCGAGCTCACGCACTGGCTGCCGATCGTTCTCTCGGTGACGTTCTTCCTCTGGAATCCGCCCGCGATCGCGCTATGGATGCCGGTCTACGCGGTGCTCACCAACTTACCGTTTATCCTCGTCCAGCGCGCTAACAGACCACGGCTCATGCGACTCGCGGCGCGAGGCGAACGGGAGACGTGATTCCGGACCTCGTCACCGTCTGAGCCGACTCAGGAAGAACCCGACCAAACGGACGAGGTGCGCCGGTCGCGTGAGGCTTCCGGTGCCGAAGAGGAACAATAGCCCCGACTTCAGGCCCTGGTAGACCGAGAGCGAGTACGGATGCCACCAGATGTTGCGCGGCAGCCGGTGGAGCGTGTCGTGCACGACGACCTTCGACCGGACGACCTCGTAGATACCCGGGCCACCGTGGCTTCGGCCGACACTCGACTGCTTGTAGCCGCCCCACGGCGTCTCGGCCATGCCGTGGCTCATGAGGTGGTCGTTCACCGTAACCGCGCCCGCCTCGAGGCGCGCGGCGATGCGCTTCGCCGCCTTGGTGCTTCTCGTCCAGACCGACGCCGTCAGCCCGAGGTAGCTGTCGTTCGCGAGGCGTACCGCCTCGTCTTCGGAGTGAACGCGCATCACCGCGAGCACCGGGCCGAACGTCTCGTGCCGCATCACGTCCATCTCGTGCGTCACGTCCTCGAGAACGACGGCCGCGTGGAAGTATCCATTTTCCGGGGCCGACGAGGCGACTCGGATACGCGCGCCTTTCGCTACCGCGTCGCGGATGTGCTCCTCGACGGTCTGCTTCTGCGATTCGGTCGTGAGCGAACCGATGTCGGACTCGAGACCGACGCCGTGGCGCAGCCCCGCGACGATCGCGTCGAGCCGGCTCATGAACTCGTCGTACACCTTATCGTAGACGTAGATCCGCTCGACCCCGCCGCACGACTGGCCGGCGTTCGAGAGCCCACCCCACACCGCCCCCGATGCGGCGCGCTTTACGTTTGCGTCGTCGCACACGATCATCGCGTCGTTGCCGCCGAGTTCGAGACTGAGCGGTAGCAGTACCTCCGACGCCTCGGCCATCAGCTGTTTGCCGACCGCGACCGATCCGGTGAAGAAAAGCTTCGCGATCCCGGAGCGAATCATCGCCGGACCGGCGGCCGCGCCAGCCATCTTGATGACCGAGAAGATCCCGTCGGGGAGACCGGCGTACCTCATCATCTCGTCGAAGAGCTCTCCGACCGGCTCTGCCTGCCCGGCGACTTTCAGAACGACCGCGTTCCCGGCGAGCAGCGCGGCGACGACTTCGTGAAACGGGATGCCGAACGGGTAGTTCCACGGGCTGATGATGCCGATCACGCCGTACGGCTCGTGCGAGAGGTACGATCTCTTGTTGAAAAACAAAATCGACGAGCGCCCGAGCCTTCGTGGTTTCATGAGCCGCGCGATCGCTTTGCAGTACTGCCCGACCGCGAGCGCCGCCGGGAACGTCTCGGTCGCGAGCGCGTCGTTCAGCGTCTTGCCCGTGCAGTCGGCGATCGTCGCGCTGATCCGGTCGGCGTTCTGTACGACGAATTCGCGGACCATCCGGAGATGCCGCGCCCTCTCGCGGACGCCGAGCGCGGCCCACGCCGGTTGCGCGGCGCGGGCGCGCGCGACCGTCGTTTCGAGATCGGCGGGTGAGTCGTGCGTCACCGTCGCGAGAAATTCTCCGGTAGCGGGTTTGCGAATCTCAGGCATCGGACCTTCCTTTGAATCCATCCATGCTCGTGTGCACGTTGAGTAACCGGATCACCCGGAAGAAGACCGCGTCCGGTAGAATTCCGCGCAATAGTACCGCGAGCCGAACGGTTCGCGGTCGGTACGTGATCGACTTCTGTCGGCGAATCGCACGGTCGACGATCGCGCGCGCGATCACG
>PXBQ01000475.1 GCA_003566875.1 Spirochaetaceae bacterium
AGCGACAACAGAACCGGTCCCGAAGCCTCACGGTCAATTCCCACGGTTCCGAGCGACGTCTCGGCGGTGAAGCCGCAGCCACGTCCGACAAAGACGTTCGTCCGTCCCAGGAAGTGCGCGACGAACGACGTTCTCGGCCGAACGTACACGTCCTCGGGTTCGCCGATCTGTTCGATCCTTCCGTTTGTCATGACCGCGAGCCGATCGGAGAAAGCGAGAGCCTCCTCCTGATCGTGAGTCACAAGAACCGCGCTCATACCGGTGGATTTCAACAGTGCACGAACCTCGCGTCGCGTACGCCGTCGAAGCTCGGCGTCAAGGTTCGAAAACGGCTCGTCGAGCAGGATGATCTTCGGCTCGGCGGCGAGCGCGCGCGCGAGCGCGACGCGCTGCTGTTGGCCACCCGAGAGCTCGTGCGGCATACGGTCCCCGTACAGCGCGAGGCCGACTTTTTCCAAAACCTGTCGCGCGCGGCGCGCGCGGTCGACTCGAGAAACCGTCTTGAGCCCGAACATCACGTTCCGGAGAACCGTTAGGTGCGGGAAGAGCGCGTAGTCCTGAAACACGATTCCGATCTTGCGTCGCTCCGCGGAAAGACCGGTAATCGGGACGTCGGCAAGCCGCACCTCGCCACCGTCGGGTTTCTCGAACCCCGCGATCACGCGAAGCGTCGTTGTCTTGCCACAGCCGCTCGGACCGAGAAGCGCGAAAATCTCGCCGGGCATCACGGAGAACGATACACGATCGACAGCGGGATCACCGTTTGCCGAGAAGCGCTTCGTGATGTCGACGACGTCGAGAACGTGGGGGGTTTCGGTGCTCACACGCGGTGTCCTTCGCTCGAGTTTTTCCGGCGGGTAATGGTTTTTCCTTCGTCCACCCGGCCCTCTTTGTGCAATAATAACACTACAAAAAGACTCGAGAAAAGAACAATCGTCGCCGCGTACGGAGCGGCCTCCGCGAGCATTCCTTCGGACGTCCGGCTGAAAACGTTCACCGCGAGCGTCGTGTACCCGGCGGGCGCAAGCAGGAACGTGATCGGAAGCTCCTTCATCGAGATTACGAAAACGAGGATCACGCCCGACCGTATCCCCTTACCCAACAGCGGCACGATCGTGCGCGTGAAGGCCCCGAACGCGGTACAGCCGAGACTCCGTGCGGCCTCCTCAAGCCGGACCGGTGCCTGAAGCAGAGCCGCTCTGATCGGCCCGAGCGCCAGGACGAGGAAACTCAGCGCGTACGCTCCGATCAGTAATGGAAGCGTCTGATAGAGGATCGGCGCGGCGCGCAGCGAGAAAAAAACCAGCGCCAGCGCGAATGCGAGCGGCGGCATCGCGTACCCGAGATACGCAGCGCGCTCGCACGTCCGCGTCAGACGCGATGTGTATCGCGCTCCCGCGTAAGCGATCGGAACCGCGAGCAACGCGGCGAGAAGAGCAGCGGGAGCCGAAGCCCCCGCCGAACGCAGGAACGCTCCAAGCAAATCCGCGGCGCGTACGGCCGGAGGCGCTATCGTGAGCCAGTACGAGAGAATCACGACCGGCAGACCGACCGAAAAGCCTACAACCGTGACAACAAACAATCCGGACGCGGCGTATGGAACCGGGCGCATTACGCTCAGTCGCCGACGCCGCGCGACCCCCGAGCCGAGACGCGAGAAACGACGGTTCCGGAGAACCCTCGCCTCGATCACGACGAACGCGCCGGTGAGGCTCAGAAGGATTATCGAGAGCCACGCGGCGTACACGCGGTCAAATGCGGCGGAGTACTGCGTGAAAATCGCGTAACTGAACACCTCGAAACGCATAAGCGCGACGGCGCCAAAATCGCCGAGCACGTAGAGACCGATCACAAGCCATCCGGAGAGGAAAGCCGGCCGTAGGTGTGGTAGCACGACGCGAAAAAAAACCTCGCGCGGCGAATACCCAAGGCTCATCGCGCTCTCCTCGATCCCGGGGTCGAGTCCCGAGAGCGCCGAACGCAGGTTGAGAAAAAGGTACGGAAACGTGTAGAGGCTCAAGGCGGCGAGAGCACCGAAAAAACCCGATGGCCGCGCGACCGAGAGACCGAATACCCGGGCAAGAAATCCGTAGTTCCCGCCGAGGCTGATGAGAGAGTACGCCATGACGTACCCCGGGACCGCAAGCGGAAAGACCGCGAGAACAGTGACGATCCGGCGCGCGGGGAACGTCGTTCGTTCGAGAATCACCGCGAGCGGCAGGGCGATCGCCGTGGTGACAATCAACACGCCGGCGGTGAGTGAAACGGTGTTGACAAGCAGTGTGAACGTTCGCGCCCGGAACACCAACCCCGCGAGCGCCGCCGGGTCTGCCTCGAGCCCGCGGACCGCGAGGTAACCGAGCGGTACGAGCATCGCGACCGCAACCACGATTCCCGGCAGAAGAACGTACCATGGGGCTCGGCGTTCGTTCAGACGGACCGCTATCGGTTCGGTAGCCGCCTCTGGGGTCGGTGTGAGCGCTTGATCCGCCACTACAGGAGTTCGACCTCGCGGAGAAGCGCCAGCGTCGCCTCAAGGTCTTCGAGCGAATCGAGATCGATTTCGGGCGCGAACTCGAGCACGGTCGAGAAGCTCTCGAGCAAGGCGTTCGGCTCGACTTTATCGGTGACCGGGTACTCGTACACCTCGCCGGTGAAGAATATCTGCGCCTGCTCGGCGAGTAGGAACTCGACGAACCGAATCGCCGCGTCGTGCTTGCCACTCGCGGCCGGAATCCCTATACCCGCCACGTTGATGAGGTTGCCGACGTCACCGCGCGCGCCGAAGAACGACTGCGCGACCGGGAAATTCGGGTCGTTCGCGGCAAAACGCAAGAGATAGTAGTTGTTCGTGATAGCGAAGTCTATTTCACCCGCGCCGATCGCCTCGAGTAACGCTGTGTTGTTGCGGTACGCGACGGTGTCGTTCTCGCGCATCGCGATCAACCACGATCGTGTGGCCTGTTCGCCGTGGCTGACGCGCATCGCGGTCACAAACGACTGGAACGATCCATTCGTCGGTGCCCACCCGACCCGGCCCGCGTATCGGTGATCGCTCAGATCAAAAACCGACGCGGGTACATCACCGGAGTTAGCGCGTTCGGTCGAGTACGCGAGCACGCGCGCGCGTCCACTCGTCGCGACCCACCTCGCCGCGCGGCTGCGGTAGATATCCGGAAGCGCGGCAAAAACTCGCCCCGGGAGCTCGGCGAGAAGGTTCGAAACCGCTCCGAGTGCACCCGCGTCCTGCGCCCAAAAAAGGTCGGCGGGGCTACGGCTGCCCTCTTCGCTCAGGAGCACCGCGAGCTCCGCGGTACCGCCGTACCTGACGTTCACGCGTATCCCGGTCTCTGCCTCAAATCGGCGGACGATCGGGTCGACAAGCGACTCACCGCGTCCCGAATACAACGTGAGAGTTTGCACCGGCCGACCGGCGGACTCCCGGGAGCCTGCGCCAAACGTGGAGTGCGGCACCAGGGCGGCCGTTATGACGAACGCGCTGAGAAGCGCGGTGTAACGGAAGAACGATCTCATGAATACTCCAATCGACGCGAACGGCCACGTCGAAAAAAAGTTAGGTTAGCCTTACTTTATCCGACGCGCGGACCGCTGTCAATTACCGGACGTCAATATATGACGCATTTTGTCCGGTATGTCGGTTGAAGATACCATTTTCGAGAAACTGAGGCTACGCCGTCGTGCGCGATTCGGTGTCGGCGCTTTCAGGCCCCGTGTAGATCTGGCGCGGCCTGATGAGCCGTTGATCGGGATCGCTCTTCATCTCGAGCCAATGCGCGATCCAGCCCGGGAGTCTGCCGATCGCGAACATCACGGTGTACATCTCCGGAGGGATTCCGATCGCGCGGTACGCGATCCCGGTGTAGTAGTCGACGTTCGGATAAAGGTTTCGGTCCTGGAAGTACGGATCGGCGAGAGCGCGGTCTTCGAGCTCGAGCGCGATCTCGAGCAGGGGATCGTCGTGCACCCCCAGATGGGCCAGAAGCTGCTCGCAGGTTTCCTTCGCGATCCTCGCGCGCGGATCGTACGTCTTGTAGACACGGTGGCCGAACCCCATAAGGCGCGTCCGCGAGTTCTTGGATTTTGCATCCTTGATCACGGTCG
>PXBQ01000504.1 GCA_003566875.1 Spirochaetaceae bacterium
GCCGACAAGACTGCGAAAGAAATCCTCGTCGCTTTCAAGAAAATTATGATCGTTGAGTGATCGGACCGGCGAAACCGGAAACACGAGAGACTATAAAAAAGCCCCCCGTCATGCGACAGGGGGCTTTTTTTGAAACAATCATCTAAACAGTTGTCTGAACGTCCGAATCCGCTATTCTTTGTCGGCCATCTTTTTGAACGTCTCCATACGATGCTGATTGTCCTGCTCGGCCAACTCGTGGAGCCGCTGGGCCTCTTCGGGGCGTGCGAGTTCCAGCGCGCGGTAGCGAATCTCGTTCGATGTGAACTCCGAAAAGTCGATGCTCGGATCGTCGGTTTCCCACACGAACGGGTTCTTCCCTTCGCCGGCAAGAGAGGGGTTGAACCGGTATGACGGCCAGTACCCGGACATCGACGCGTTTCGCGACTGTTTATTCGCGATCTTCATGTCGTACCCGTGTGCGATACACGGTGAGTACGCAATTATGATCGACGGTCCGTCGTAGGCTTCCGCTTCCACAACGGCCTGTAACACCTGTTCCCGATTCTGTGCCATATTAACCGATGCAACGTACGCGGAACCGTACGTCGTTACCATCAATCCAAGGTTCTTCTTGCCGGTTTTCTTGCCCGATGCCGCGAACTTGGCAATTGCACCCCGCGGTGTCGATTTGGAAGCCTGACCGCCAGTGTTTGAGTAAACCTCGGTGTCCATGACAAGAATGTTGACGTTCTTGTTCGACGCGACTACGTGGTCGAGTCCGCCGTATCCGATGTCGTACGCCCACCCATCGCCGCCAAAGATCCAGACGCTGCGATCGACGAGAAAGTCCTTTAGTTCCGCTAATCGGCGAAGATGCGGCAACGTCTCAGGGGATGCTTTCTCGAGAGCCTGCGGGATCAGAGATTTGACTTTTTCAGCCGCCTCTTTTGCTTCGTTCGTCGTTGCTTTGAAGAGGTCGATCGACTTGCGCAGCGCTGCCGCGAGCTCGTCCGTCGTGCCGTGTTCGAGAACTGCGAGTGCGTTGTCGTGCAGCTGTTGACGGTTCGAGTCAATCGCGAGGCGCATGCCGAATCCATACTCGGCGTTGTCTTCAAACAGCGAGTTTGCCCAGGTTGGTCCTTTTCCCCGACTATCTTTGGCGTACGGCGTGGTCGGGAACGTGCCTCCGTATATCGATGAACACCCGGTCGCGTTCGCGATCAACATCCGATCGCCGAACAACTGTGTAATAAGGTAGATGTAGCCGACCTCACCGCACCCCTGACAGGATCCGGGATACTCGAAGTACGGTTCATCGAACTGCGCATCGCGAACGACTTGGTACTGATCGAACTTCTGTGCCCATTTTACAGAAACCGCCGACGGTTTGCCCTTTCTCTCGAGTCGTTTTGTCCCGCTCGGAACCGATCCATTGACCGACATCGCCGAGACCGGAACACTGTCGCCTTTCAGGCGCAGAACCGGATCGACTACGTTCAGTGCAAACTCGTCCGAGTCCGGCGGAACGACGTCGGTAATCGCCGCCGACTCCGTGATTTCTGCCGGAATTTCAACCTCGACGACCGCGTCGGCCGCTGCGTCGATGGCCTTCCAGTTCATCTCGACGATATCCTGGCCCTTTTTCTTGAACTGTTTCTCGACGTGTTTTTTGATCAACGCGATCGCGTCTTCCTCGGGCAGAACACCTGAGAGCTTGAAAAACGCCGTCTGCATGACGGTGTTAATGCGGCCGCCAAGGCCAACGTCGCGGGCGATTTTTGAGGCGTCGATCGTGAAAACGTGGACCTTCTTCCTGATAATCGTTTCTTGCATCTCACGCGTAAACTTCGCGAAGAGCTCCTCAGGTTCGGTTCCGCTGTTGACCAGGAAGGTGCCCCCTTCGGTGATTCCTTCGAGGATATCGTACCGGCCGATGTACTGCTCGCGGTGAAGCGCGATGAAGTCGGAGCTCGTCAGGAGATACTCGGACTTGATTGGTTTTTTCCCGAATCGCAGATGCGATACGGTGAATCCGCCCGATTTATTCGAGTCGTACTGAAAGTATCCCTGGACGTAGAGATCGGTATCTCCACCGATGATCTCGATCGAGTTGTGATTCGCCGAGACCGTACCGTCTGATCCGTACCCCCAGAACTTACAGCGCGTGACGCCTTCCTGCTCGGTGTCGAAGTGAGGTCCGATCTCAAGCGATTTGTGGGTGACGTCGTCGTTGATACCGACCGTGAAGTCGTGTGTACAGTTACCGTCAAGGTGGTCGTACACGGCTTTGACCATCGCCGGCGTGAACTCTTTCGACGACAGGCCGTACCGTCCCCCGACGATTTTGATGTTTTTGCCCTGCAGAGCGACGACGGTGTCCATGTACAGCGGCTCGCCGGGAGCTCCGGGTTCTTTTGTCCGGTCGAGAACCGCGATTTTCTTGGTCGATGCCGGGATGACGTTAGCGAAGTCTTCGGCGGAGAACGGCCGATACAGATGAACCTTCACCGCACCGACGTTTTCGCCTTTTGCGTTGAGGTACTCGATCGTCTCGTCGATCGTATCGACTGCCGAGCCCATTGCGATGATGACTTTCTCGGCCTTTGGGCTGCCGATATACTCGTACAGGTCGTATTTCCGACCGGTCTTCTCTGCAAGTAACTTCATGTACTTTTTCACGATACCCGGGAGCGCGGCGTAGAATGAATTCACCGTCTCGCGCCCCTGGAAGTACACGTCGGGGTTTTGCGCACCGACTTTCACGTACGGATTGTCGGGGTTCATTGCGCCGCCACGAAACGCCTCGACGTACTTCATATCGAGCATTTCGCGCAACGTCTCATAATCGATTTCTTCGATCTTTTGCATTGAGTGCGACGTCCGGAATCCGTCGAAAAAGTGCACAAAACCGATGCGCGACTCCAGCGAAGCGAGATGCGCGACGACGGCCATGTCCTGTGCTTCCTGGACGTTCGCCGAGGCGATGAGGCCGAAGCCCGTGCTGCGAGTCGACATGACGTCGGAGTGATCGCCGAAAATCGAGAGTGATTGACACGCGAGGGATCGCGCCGTGACGTGGAACACCGTCGGGAGCAGTTCCCCGGCGATTTTGTACATGTTCGGGATCATCAGCAGCAGACCCTGCGACGCGGTGAACGTCGTGGTGAGCGCACCGGCCGACAACGCCCCGTGAACCGCTCCGGCGGCGCCGGCTTCCGACTGCATCTCGATTACAGTGAGCGGTTGGCCGAAGAGATTCTTCTTCCCGCCGTCGGCCCACGCGTCCGCTTTCTCACCCATGTTTGACGACGGGGTGATTGGGTATATCGCTGCGACATCGCTGAACGCATACGCTATATTGGCGGCGGCTGTGTTGCCGTCAATAGTAACCATTTTCTTTGGCATAGCTTACCTCTTCCGTGAGTTAGAATTGAAAAATGTCATTGTGTTTGATCACTATACCTCGTCATGCCGTATAATGCAAGGGTGCGAGCGACTCCGTGCGCGCGACTCCGCGATGAAGCAAGGCGGTCGATTCGCTAGTGCGACGGTCGCAGCGTGTACGTTACCGACGCCCCGACCTCGATCCAGGCGTTTCGTCGGGGTTCGGCGTTCTCGGGAGCCCGGACCATTGATCCTGGAAAGACTCTCGCCGCGACCGCGCGTGCAGCGACGACGCGCGCGCCTATCGAGATCATTCTATCGATCCGGTACATGACCGTTCCGGACAGCCCTATGTAAACGCCGTCGAGCGCCTTTCGGACGTCGTCCCGGCTCTCGTACGGCCAGGTGTCGATCAAATCAGTCGACCCTGATCTGTACGCGAGGTTTCGCAGTCCGAACAGTTCGACCGAGGGTTGCACCGAGACTCCGGGGATCGCCGCGATCCTGAAAGCATGCCCCGCTGCGAGCGAGAACCGCAAGTAGGAGAGCCGTTCCGGGGCGATCAGGTCGCTTGAGAGGCGCGATTCAATCGAATCGATTTCGGCGTCCGAGTCGTACACGAACGCTACCGGTTCTATCGGTGTAAATGCCGCGTCGATGCCTGCCGAGAACCCACCGAGAACGCCGCGGAGGCCGATGCCGATCAACGGACGATTCTCCCCGTACGCGGACACCGACTCAATATCATA
>PXBQ01000335.1 GCA_003566875.1 Spirochaetaceae bacterium
GTGCTCGACGACGACCGGTTTCCAATCTTCGCGGGCGACGTGTTCGTGATAGACGAAAACCACCGGCACGGGTACCGAAACGCTCACGAGATGCGCATCGCCAACATCCTGTTCGACGAGAAGGCCTTGCTCGCGCGCGACGAGAGCCTCGCGCTGCTCGCCGGGTACCAGGCTTTGTTCCACCTCGAACCGGTCGCGCGACGCAAACTCTCGTTCGCCGGCAAGCTTCACCTGCCGAGTGAGTCGCGCCTCTTCACCGAACAACGCGTGTTCGCTCTCCAGGCCGAGCTGACGGCAAAACGCGAAGGGTATCGCGCGGTTGCGGTTTCTCTGCTCGTCGAGACGATCGTTCATCTCTGCCGCGTCTACACCGCGGGCGACTCGGCGGCGCAGAAAAATCTGCTCGATATCGGACGCGTCGTCGGGTATCTCGAGACGCACTACGCCGAGAGCATCGAACTCGACGGACTCACCGAGTTGGTCGCGATGTCGGGCCGAACGTTGATGCGCCGGTTCGGCGAGGCGACCGGCACGACGCCGATGCAGTACCTGTTGCGCCTTCGCATCGACCGCGCCGCAACACTGTTGAGAACGACGTCAATGTCGATCACCGAAATCGCGGATGCTGTCGGGTTCCACGACAGCAACTACTTCACGCGCCAATTTCGCCGTGTCATGGAGACGAGCCCACGCCGATGGCGCCGGTCGGCGGTGAGCGGACCGTGAGGCGGGCTTCGTCGGGTGTTTTTGGCAATTTTATGCTATTAATTGGCGTTTTTGTGAAGGAATCGCGCCGCGTAGGTCTGTTACTCTCAGACGATAGGTAAACGACTCGGGTAATCGAGGAGGCACGTCATGGACGTCGGAGTGGTATCGCGCAGTTTTCCGGACCTCAGTAACGCGCAGGTCGCGCAGCTACTCGCCGAGACAGGATTCCGGTGGACCGAGCTCTGCTTCTCGCAGACCGACTCGAAGTACTGGGTGTACAACGGCCGGAGCGACCTCTCGGACATGAGCGACGCGCGCAGCCGCTCGATCGTCGAGACGTACCGCACCGCCGGCGTCGAGGTTCCGGTTTTGGGCGTCTTCACGAATCTGATCGATCCGGACGACGGCGAACTCGAGGCGAACCTCGCGTACTTCGAGCGGATGATGCAGATCGCCGCGTTCAACGGGATCCCGACCGTCGCGACCGAGTGTGGCTTCAGGCCCGGCGACCGGGGCGTCGACGCGGACCGGTACGAGAGCGATTTCTCGCGTCTCACGATGAGTTTCGGCCGGCTTGCCGAACTCGCCGAAAAGTACGGACTCGACGTCGCTCTCGAAGGATGCGTGATCGATGTCGTGCCGAGCGCGAAGAGAGCGCGCGACTTCATCGCGCAGGTCGGCTCGTCGCGCGTCAAGGTCCTGCTCGACCCGGCAAACTACATCGCGAACAGCTCGGAAGACGATATGTTCCGATACCTCGCGCCGCACATCGCGTATCTGCACGGCAAGGACAGAAAAGTGAACGACGCGAAAGGCCGGATCGTCGGCGACGGCGACATCGATTGGCCGCTCTTCCTGTCGCTGTATCACCGGCACGCCGAAGGCAAACCGTTCATCCTCGAGTACGTCACGCGAGAGAATTTCGAGATGGTGCGCGACCGCGTCGTCGCGTTCGACGCACAGGCCGCCCGAGAATAAGGAAAAGAGGAGTTTTCATGATCAAACTAGGTGTCAATTCGGTGTTGTTCCGCGACTACGACTTCGCGACGGCGGTGAAACACATCGCGACGTGCGGCTACGACGGGGTCGAGATCTCGGCGATCGAAGGGATGTGCGAACATCTCGTGCTGAGCCGATGGAAAGAGCAGGCTGCCGAGATCAAAACGATCGTCGCCGACGCGGGGATCGAGATTCTCTCGGCCGAGGTCGCGGCTCTGAAAGAGGAGAGGTTACTGCCCGCGTTCGAGGCGGCGGCCGAGATCGGCATCCCGGTCATCAACGTCGGCCCGGGCGGCAAGTCCGACGTCGAGGAGGACATCGTCGCGAGCATCGGAAAGCTGATCGCGATGTCCGAGAAGGCCGCCGAGTTCGGTGTCGCGCTCTGCGTCAAGGCGCACGTGAACTCGGCGATCTACAACACGCCGACGACTCTGCGCGCGATGGAGGCGGTCGGCTCGGCGGCGTTCGGGATCGACATGGACCCGAGTCACATCTACCGCGCGGGCGAAGACCCCGCGAAAGCGCTCGGCGCGGTCGTGTCGCGCATGAAGCACGTGCACATCCGCGACTGCAAAGGCCGCCAGAGCGGGCCCGGCACACCACGAGACCAGGCGTGTGGCCGCGGCGATATCGATCTCGTCGCGTACTGCCGCGTCCTGGTCGAGGCCGGGTACGACGGCCCGGTCTGTCTCGAAGTGATCGGCGCGGAGAACCACGACTTGCCGCTCGTCTGCACGATTGCCGCCGAGAGCTACGGGTACCTGAACGCGTGCCTTAAGACCGTCGGCGGCCGATAAACACCCCAAGGAGAAAACGATGGCAAAAAAACCAAACCTGATTCTGATCGGAATCGACAGTCTGCGGCGCGACCACATGAGCATGTACGGCTACAACCGTCTCACGACTCCGCACATCGACAAGTACGCCGAGGGCGGGACGGTGTTCGAGAAGCTGTTCGCGCCGCACATCCCGACGACCGCCGGGTACTCGTCGATGCTGACCGGGCGCGACTGCTTCGGGACCGACGTCGTCGCGCTGCGGCACAAGGGACCGCTCGGCGATCACGTCACGACGCTCGCCGAGGTGCTCGGGGCCGAAGGGTACGACACGACGTGCGTCGGTTTCCAGGGGAACCCGGCGTCACGCGGCTTCAAGAACTACATCCAGTACGAAGCGTGGGCATCGGATGATACGGGCCAGGCGCCGAAGGCCGAGTTGCTGAACGACGTCACGATCCCGGAGCTCAAAAGAATGGCCGCGGCCGACGCGCCGTTCTTCCTCTTCATGCGGCACATGGACCCCCACTCGCCGTACCTTCCCCCCGAGCCGTTCGTGAGGATGTTTTACGACGGCAGCGAGACAGACCCAAAGAATAAATCTTTGGAGCCCGTTTACGCGTTCAAGCCGTTCGCCGACTACTTCCGATCGTGGTTCAAGGAAGGACTCACCGACGCCGAGTACGTCGACGCGCAGTACGACGGCGCGGTCGCGTACATGGACGCGTGCATCGCGAGCATCTTCCAGACGATCGAGACGCTCGGCATCGAGGAAGAGACGCTCGTGATCATCACGGCGGACCACGGCGAGACGCTGAACGAGCACGACTGCTACTACGACCACCACGGCATGTACGACTGCACCCTGGTGATCCCACTCGTGCTGCGGTGGCCCGGCAAGATCGCGCCCGGCGTCCGCATCCCGGACTACTGCGCGCTCAAGGACATCATGCCGACCGCGCTCGACCTGATGAAAATCAAACCGCGCATCAAGTTCGACGGCCGCAGCCTGGTACCGTTGATGAGCGGGAAAAACCGGCCGCAGGAGTCGGAGTTCTACATCACCGAGGCGACGTGGATGCGCAAGCACGGCTGGCGCACTCCCGAGTGGAAGCTGATCTGCGCGCTCGAACCCGACTTTCACTTCAAACCCGAGGTCGAGCTGTACAACCTTATCGACGATCCCGGCGAGCTCGTGAACGTCGCGAAGAAGGAGCCCGCGGTCGTCGAGTTCCTGCGAGCGCGCATGCTCGCGCACATCGCGAAGCGCGAACGCGAGACCGGCCGGACGAACCCGATGTACACGAACCTGAGCTGGCACGGCCACGACCGCGGCCCGTTCACGTCGTCGCAGGAAGCGTACGACACGCTTCACATCGGAAGCCGTACGACCGCGCAGAAGCTCCAAGCGAAAAAAGATTAACGCGGGAGGTTTGGCATGACACGAGTGTGCGTGATCGGGCTTGGGAATATAGGCAACCTGCACGCGAGGATCTACGACGAGTACGAGAAGTGCGAACTCGTCGGCGTGTGCGACGTAGTCGAGAGCCGCGCGCGCGCGACCGGCGAGCGGCTCGGCGTCCGGTGGTTCATCGACGCGGCCGAGATGATCCGCGTCGTGAAGCCCGACA
>PXBQ01000487.1 GCA_003566875.1 Spirochaetaceae bacterium
ATGTTCGGTTGAACGAGAATCGCACGAACGGTGTCGGTCTGTTCGGGGACGACGGCGAGCCGGAAAAAACCGTAGCCGGCGGCAACCGTGAACAAAGCTGCCAGGGCCACGAAATGCCACAGTGCCCGCCCGTCGCGCCGGCGGATCGCGGGCACGATCTCTCCGGGCGGCGTGAACCGTGACTTCCGGCGCTCCAGGCCCACCAGCAGGAATTCCGCCGATACGGCATTCGCGTACACTACGAGGAAGGAAAGACCGTATACCCCGACAAGGTCGGCCGTCTGCTGGAGCCCCACCACCCCGCCGAACGTGTATGCAGCGAGCCCCGACGGGTATGCCAGGTAACCGACACTCTTCAGAAACTCGTAGCCCGTCCATGCGGCGGCGAACGCGAGGGGGCGAATCGCAATGGGAAGACGAAGCAGCGACCAGAGCGCGCCGGCGAGGACGACGTTGTACACGGTATACGCGACCGTCGGTCCGCCGAGGGTCCATACCGAAAACTCACCGAAGTTGGCAAGCCAGAAGTTCGCGGTCAACGTTGAGACTGCCCCAAAAAATGCGCCCGACCACGCCGCTGTCCGTGCGCTTCGAGCCTTCAGGATCACCATGTACAACGGCACGAGCGCAATCAACCCGAGCGGGGCGCTGCCGTACCGCGCAAGCCCACCGGGAAGCGCCGCGGCAAGCGCCCCCCCGGAAATCGCCGATAACGCGAGAGAAATCGGTACCACCACGAGTGTTACCCCGCGTGAATCAGATAATACGCGAGAATCGAGACCGCCATTAGCGCGGCAACGACCACCACGGTGGAACGCGCCGGACTCGGGATTGTCGGGGAACTATCGGACTCGGCCGACCCGGGTTCGGTTTGTGTGCCCGCAGCGTGAACGATGAGAACCCGTCGAAGAGCCAAGATAGCGAGCGCACCGACGAACATAGCGATACTCGTAACGTGCGCGACCGTTAGCGGTCCGATCGCCGACGGGTTGACGCGGAAAAACTCCACGCCAAAACGGTTGACCGCGAAACCCATCAGATACACAAAGAAAACCTCACCCCCCCGCCGGAAGTACCGGCGTCCGGCCCACAGCCCCAGGAACAGCAGGTAATTCAGCATCGACTCGTACAACTGAACCGGATGCAACGCACGACCGGCTACCTCGACCGCCCACCAAACGCGCTCTGACGCTTCGACCCCAAAGACGTCACATCCGACTCGCCCGATCGCCTGCCCGAGGATCATCCCCGGCGCAAGGATATCGACCGATTTCCAAAACGAAAGACGTTTGACCCGGGTGTAGACTACAATCGCGATCAACCCTCCGAAAAGCGCGCCCTGGATTGACAATCCGCCCTCGTGAAATGCCAGGATCCGGGCCGGATTGGAGAGGAAGTACTCCGGGGCAAAGACCGCAGCGTAGTAGAGCCGGGCACCGACGACGCCGCCGAAAAATGCGGCAAGGATTATGGAATGCACGGACTCGGTCTCCCAGCCATACCGCCGCGCCTCCTTTCCGATGACTGTCATCGCGCCAATCACGCCGAGAGCAGTGAAGACTCCCAGCAACGTAACGGTGAACGGGCCGATCTCAAACAGCGCGTTAGGCACCATTTACCTCCGGCGAGTTGTCTTTTGCTGACCTCAAACGCGCCACGAGACGATGTATAATCGCCCGTGATTTCTCCAATAAATTCATGAAGTGTCTCCGTACTCTGGATTCGTATGCCGGGAACGGTACCATACCCGGGTAACGTATGTCAACGTGAGACACGGCGTGGTACAGGGTTGCATCATATACCCCACAGGGGTACAAATAAGCAGGGAGACGGGGAACATGTCAGAGGAAGACACAGACTGCCGACCATCGCCCCGAGTCCTCATCGTCGATGATGAACCGGGGATCGTGAAGACTCTGACGGCTTATCTGGTTGCCGAGGCGTACGAGGTGAACTCGGTAACGAACGGGGCCGACGTCCTCTCGACGGTCAGATCGTTCCTGCCGGACGTGGTGATCTTGGACGTGATGCTTCCCGGGCTCAATGGGGTCGAAGTCTTGCGTCGCCTGCGGCAGGAGTCGTCGGTGTACGTGTTGATGCTGAGCGCTCGCGGTGAAGAGACCGACCGAATCGTCGGACTTCGCATGGGCGCCGACGACTACGTGACAAAGCCCTTCAGTCCGCGGGAGGTCGTGGCGCGAATTGCGACGCTGTTACGACGTTCCCGAACGTCGGCGTCGTTAATGCCCGAACCCGTAGACAACACGCTTCGGTTTCCGAACATCGCGATCGATCCGGACAGCCGTCAGGTGTGGAAGTCGAACCAATTGGTGGAGCTCACCCCGACGGAGTTTGACCTTCTCCACGTCCTCGCGGTTAACCGTGGTCGTGTCTTGAGCCGGAATCAACTGATCGATCACGTGTGGGGCAGTGACTACTTCATCGACGAGCGCGTGGTCGATGTCCATATCCGCCGACTCCGGCTCAAGATTGAGGACGATCCCGCGGAGTCGCGTATCGTTGTGACGGTGCGCAGTGCGGGGTACCGCTTTGAGGAGAAGTCCAGATGATGATCGGCGATTCTTTCCGATCGCGACTGGGGTGGAAACTCTTTCTCTCGCACCTTTTGATCGTTCTTGTCGGAAGCCTCGTTCTCGGCGTCGTCGCGTACCTGCACGCTCCGACGGCGTTCACGCACCACGTTCTGCGTATGCAAATGGAAATCGGCACCGACCCCGCGCTTGAGACGGGCCTCCGCGCGAACTTTCTGGCGGCAATCAGGGAAATCCTCTCGGTATCGGGCGTCGTCGCGGCGGCGGCCGCGTTGCTGGTAAGTAGTTTTGTTGCATGGAGGATAGTCGGGCCGATCCGTTCCTTAACGTCCGCGAGTAAACGGATCGCCGGGGGCGACTACCGTGAACGCGTCGAGGTTGCGGGAACCGATGAGATCGCGCAGCTGGCGCAATCATTCAATGACATGGCTTCCGCGTTGGACGCGACCGAGAAGCGTCGAATGGAACTGATCGGAGATCTTGCCCACGAACTGAAGACACCTCTCACGACGATTCGCGCGATAATGGAAGGACTGGCGGACAACGTACTACCGGCCGATACGGAGACGTTCCTCGACGTCCAGCGCGAGACCCGTCGATTGCAGCGGCTGGCCGACGAGATGAGGGAGCTTTCGGCAGCGGAAGCGGGAGCGATCGCGCTGGAGCTCGCGCCGGCAAAACCCGGTGAGATCGTACGCCGTTCGGTGGAACGGCTGGGCCGGCAGTATTCGGACAAGAACGTCGAGCTGCACGTGGACGTACCGGACAACCTACCGGACGTCGCCGCGGATCACGAGAGAATCCTGCAAGTGTTTATCAACCTTCTGGGCAACGCGCTGCAGTACACCGCGCCGGGTGGTGTCGTTACGATCCGTGCCCGAGCGCCGAGCCGCCACATCCCGCGAGTTGTTCGGTTCTCCGTAGCCGACACGGGCATCGGCATCTCTCCGGACGACATCACACGGGTGTTTGAACGGTTTTACCGAGTCGAGAAATCCAGATCGCGCGCGTCGGGAGGAAGCGGGATCGGCCTCACAATCGCCGCGCACGTAGTGCGGGCTCACGGAGGCACCATCCAGGCGGAAAGTGCCGGGTTGGACAAGGGCAGCACGTTCTCCTTTACCCTTCCGGTCGCCGTAACGCGATCGTAATACTCTCGTAAACCCACGTTCATTACCTTTCGGTACCTTTTAGGTCAGACGGTTCGTGCTTTCGACGGATGAGTTCGGACAATGATCACTCGATCAAGGAGGATCCACGATGAACGAAATGGCGCAAGAGACGACACAAACTCTGACGGTCGCGGTCGCGGACGCAGATGTTGACCGCGAGGCCGTTGGACGAAAGGCTGCATCGCTTACGAAACACCAAGGCATCAGCTCGGCCCAGTTGACCAGTACGGGCTCCAGGTCAACGCTCGTACTGGAGTACCAAACTCTCGTGCTCAGCGAGAAGTCTGTCCTTGACCTGGTGAAGGAGTCGGGAATCAACCTCCGCATCGAGCCGGCGCGAAAACGGGGGGTCATCGGAAGGTTCATCGACCGCCTG
>PXBQ01000269.1 GCA_003566875.1 Spirochaetaceae bacterium
AGCGTTATGTTCATCCGCGAAACCATCTCCGCTGCGAGAAACAGTCCCATGCCGATGAACGAAACCGTATACAAAAACGGCGACTCAGCGAAAAACCCGACGATATTCCCGACAACAAGCGCGCTTGCCCCGCATACGAGTACGGTCTTGTGGCCGAACCGGTCTGCGATACCTCCCCAAACGAGGTACATCAACGCCTGAGTCGCAGCGAGGGATCCGGTATACACACCTACCCACGTTGAGTCGACGCCGAAACGCCTGACCGCGCCCACCATAAAAAAACCGTTCGCCATCGCGCCGACATGAATAAGCGACTCAAAAACGAGAAAACGACGGTAATTTCTGTCTGATCGCAGCAGGGACGGTAATCGCCGAAAGTACTCTCGATGCGTGACGCGCGGCTTGATCGACGGGCTGTCGGGCTCGCGGTTCAGCGCAAGGCCTCCCCACGAAATCGCCGCCGCGACGAAAGAAAGAGCAAACAGAATCGCAAAGTTACGCGGAAACGACACCCGTCCGAGGATCAGCCCCACGCCGGCCGCGCTCAACGCCGCCATTCCCGCGCCCATACTGTGGCTCAAACCGGAGAACAATCCACGCCTTTCTACGCGGATGACTTTCGCGATCATGTCGAACCACGCCGGTGTCGCGATCCCATTACACACGGCCGACGCGGCCAGGAAGAAAAAGAACGCGGCAAGCGCGATGCCGGGGTGACTCCGACCGAAGACCCAGACAGCCACACCGATCAGCAGGAACGGGAGCCGCTCGCCGAGACCACCGAGCACCATAACGAACGGCTTCTTTCGGACGAGACGTTCAGAGAAATTCGCGACGAATAACTGCGGCAGCAGAAGTCCGAGCGTGAAGACGCTTGAGATCGCACCGATCGCGATGTTCGAGTCGGTGAGCCGCGACACGAGAAGCGGCATCACCGTCTCGCGCGACACGAGCGCGGAACCCAGGGTGATAAACGAGAGGTCCAGTATGTTCACCCAGAAGTTCCACCGCTCGTTTTCCAATCGTGCGAATACCTCGGGGTCAGGCGGTCTCGATCGCGATTACCGTCGCGATCGGATCAGGAGCGGAGGCCGGACCGTGCACCGTATCGCCGGCGGCGGAGATCTCGAGTTTTTGACCCGTCGCAAGCAATGTCGCGCTCTTCGCGGTCAGCCCCGGGACTGCAATCTCTCCGCCGGACGGCCACTCGAAAACGTGAAGGTAGACGACACCGTTCTTCGCCGTTGTTCGGCACCACCCCGCGTCCTGTACCGGTCCGGCCTTCGTGCCGTACACCGCGTCTCCGTTTGTCGCGAGCCACGCGCCCATGTCTTCGAGCCTTTTTACGCTCGGCTCGGGGATGATCCCTTCGGCCGTCGGTCCGACGTTCAACAGGTAGTTTCCGCCCTTGCTCGCGATATCGATCAGCTTCCGGATAAGGTCTTCCGACGACTTCCAGTTGTGATCGTTCGTCTTGAAGCCCCACGTATCGTTGATCGTCGCCGGGGTCTCCCAATCGAGCTCGACCCGGCTTCCGGGAATTTTGTTGTCGCCGGCCGACGCGTAGTCGCCGAGCCCGTTGCCTAGCCGGCCGCATACAAGACAGTCCGGTTGTAGTTTGTACACCGCGTCGAGCAGGTCCTGGCTTTGTTGTTGCGTGATGCTCTTCGGCGTGTCGAACCAGATCAACCCGACCGGGCCGTACTGCGTCAGGAGCTCTTCGAGTTGGGGAATCACGAAGTCATGGATGTACGAGTCGAAGTTCTGTTTTGTCGCGTCGTAGTCCCAGTAGTTGCCGTCGCCGTCGGGATGGTGCCAGTCCTGCGTTTGTGAGTAGTAAAAACCCATCTTGATGCCTTGTCGTTTGCATTCCTCGGCGAGTTCCTTCACGACGTCGCGCTTGAACGGAGTCGCGTCGACGATGTTGTAATCAGTGTGTTGGGACTTGAAGAGGCAGAACCCGTCGTGGTGTTTCGTCGTGAGCACGAGGTACTTCTGACCGGCACGCTTTGCGAGGCCGACCCACTCGGCCGCGTCGAATTTGACGGGGTTGAACTCAGGAGCGAGTTTTTCGTACTCCGCGACCGGGATCTCGGCGCGATACATGATCCACTCCCCGATACCGGGAATCTCGTGCCCTTGCCACTTTCCGGCCGGGATCGCGTACAAGCCCCAGTGGATGAACATGCCGAACTTCGCCTCACGCCACCAATCGAGCCGTGGATCGGTCCGCGCGCCTTCGCGCTGGCTTCGCGCCGGGTCGATCGCGGGTCGCTCGGTGTTGAAACTACCGAACGTGTGGCTCAACATCAGCGTGACGGCGTCCGACGTACTCATGTTGTGCTCTCTCGCGTGTCTCTCGAGGCGGGCGAGAATGCCGTCGGGGATCGTAACTTTCAAGTCTTTCATTATCCGTTTCCTCCGTTTTTTATCGTGGCACTACGTGTCACGGTTCGATTTTCTTGACCTCTTCCATCGCGATCGACTCCCACTCCCACAGTCGTTGTGGTTTGTACCGGACGGTCGAAATATCCTTCATGATGATCTCGACGTTCACGTCCCGAGTCGCCTCGAGTACTTCGACGAGATCCAGACGCGCTTGCTCGGGGCGCCACCCGTCTTCGGCAAAAACCGCCGGGGTCGGCTTTCGCGAGAACACGAGGTCCGTTCCGATGTTCTTCGCCGCGCGTTCTACCTTGATCCACGGACTCATCGATACTTTTCTGATGCGGGGTATTTTGCGGATGATCTCGAACTTCAGGTCGAGCGGCTCGCAGCAACCGTAGTAGTTCATCCCCCACCGTTCGAGCCACGGGATGTCGTGTCGGAGCGCAAACTCCCAGAGCATATCCGGCGAAACTTCCGAGAAGATCTGCGCGTTCGAGCACCCCCACATGTTGTGCGGACGGACGTAAGACGGGTCGAAATCTGAACCCGGGAGTTCCTTCGTGTACGCGTACCCGCCGGACCCGACTCGGTTATTCGTGACGCCGGCCGACAACAGGTTCAGCTCCTCGTACTGGTCGAGCATCTTCATCGACGCCTCGACGAATCGCGCGACGATCGCGTTCACCATCTCCGGACGATCGATCAAATCCATCATCGCTTGCTGGATATCCCACAGCCGGATCAGGTTGTCCCACGGAGTGAACCAGATATGCTTGATGCCGACCTTCTTGACCTCGATGATGTCCTTGAAGATGGAGTTCATCGCCTCATATCGCCGTTCGGTCGCAGCTTCGTCGTGCGTCACAACCGGGTCGCGGATCAACGCGATGTCTTCGGGTTCGGAAATACGTGGGTTGAAGTGCCGCGATACGACATCGCTCGCTTCGTCGGTCTTGACGACGTCGACGTCCTCTTCGGTTCCCATCCCGGTCGACTCGATCGCCAGGGGACACTCGAGAAACGGACTCACGATCATGTCGCCGGGCATGTGCGTCCATTGGTACAGCTCCCTGCGCAATGTTGTCTCGAGCCCGCGCGCCCACGCGCCTTCGCACGCGAGACTCAACTCGTCGTCGACGTTCATCTCGTGCCACGGAATCTCGTTGATCCAGACCATTGGGCGAACCGGTTCGAGGTCGTTCAACCGACGCCATAGCTCGGCTTTTTCTTCGTGGATCGGTAACGCCGCGATCTCGTTTTTTCTCGCGGCGAGCCTTTTCAAGACCTCTGCGTCGGCGTGTGTAATCACGGTTCGAGCCCCCTTTGCGGAATCGGAGTCGTTTTTCGGAATTGACGTCTTTCGTCGTTCTCAGGATAGGTCCGTTGATAGGCGCGGTCAAGCACCGTTTTGCGGCATTTCTCTCCGAATACACGAAAAAATCGAGTGACGCGCCACCGACAATAAATATTTTGACATTTTTGGTTGGTAGTGTAATCGATTGCAAAAAAAACTTGCGCGGTCGGAAAAACCGTGAGATGATGTCTCATCGACCATCGAGATGGTTATAGGAGGTTCGAATGGCACGAAAAGTGTTGATGACAGTGACAGTCATGTTACTGTCGCTCGTCGTGGTATTTGGCGTTTTTGCCGGTGGCAAAGCCGAAGAAAAGGTCGGCCCCGCAGCCGCACCCGCGGTCACCGCTGCGCCCGG
>PXBQ01000370.1 GCA_003566875.1 Spirochaetaceae bacterium
ATGTATTTATCACCGGCCAACACGACCGCTTTCCGGACGTCGAAGTCGACCGTCACTTCTACCTCACCGTTGACGGGAACGTCGAACTCGCCGACGGCTTTGTACCCGGTCTGCGCGCCGCTCGGCACAAAGAGAGGAACCTCTTGTCCACCCTCAGCTTCCGGACCACCGATCTCCACGTACGAACCCGGATTGGACGGCACGCCCGCGTCGTGGTCCGCGACGTCGAGTTTGAACCGAATCTGGGTATACCGCCCGGACGGCAGCACGAGTTGGCCCAGCAGAGCTGACTCACCGTTCGTGAGTTCCATCAGGTCATACTTCTGCGGGTCACCAAACCCCGCCATCTCGATCCACGAGCCGTTCCGGTTGTACTCGATCCCGGTGATCGTGATGTACACTCCCGTGACGTCCGCGTCGACGAGCGGCGCATCGGTCAGGTTGAGTTTCAGGACTCCGGTTTCGCTCCCGAATCCACAACCGCCGAGAACGATCGCGAGTGTTGCGCCCGCGACTACAAGCAGCATAGACAATTTATTTTTCCGCATTCTTTTCCTCCTCGAAAAGGTGTTTCCCATTACTACCACCCGAAGCGCGATACGGTTGTATCGATCGCGGTTTTTTTTATGGGCCGATCCATGCCAAGAGATCGGATGGTGAATACTGAATTTGGTGTTATACTGTCGGCGCATGGACGACGACCTGAAACAAAACGATGCCGAAACGTGCCGCCGCGTTCTCTCGGGCGACCGGAACGCGTTTCGCGAGATCGTGCTGCGGTACCAGAAACAAATGCTCAGAACAGCCTCGTCTTTTCTCGGCGACGCGGAGCAGGCGCACGACGCGGTCCAGGAGATTTTCATCAAAGTCTTCCACTCGCTCCACAAGTTCGACACCAATCGTCCTTTTGCGCCGTGGTTGTACTCGATCGCGATGAACACTCTACGCACGTCGTACGGCCGTCGTCGCCGCATCGAGTTTCGCGAGGGCATCGAGTACGACGAGCCCGCCGGCGCCGCGCCTGAAGCAGAAAGTCAAAACCCTATCGATGAGGTAATCAGAGAGGAACAACGACGAGAGGTATCGGCGGCGATCGCGACTCTGCCGCCGACGTTGCGTGAAGTGGTTGTGCTGTACTACATCGAGCAACTCTCGGTGAGCGAGACCTCGGAGGCTCTCGGGATCACGACCGAGAACGTGAAGTCACGGCTCTTCCGCGCGCGAAAGATTCTCAAGGGAAAATTGCTCCCCGATGCAACCGACGGGGCGGTATGGTAGTATTTATGGGTGGGTACGCCGAATGAACACGGAAAGATTTGACACCATAATAACTCGCTGGGAAAACGGGGAGACCCCGTCGCCCGACGACGTGCGCGCTCTGGAGCAGGCCTGTGCGGCCGACGTTCGCGTTGCGCGTCGGTACGGTAAGATCCTACCGTTCATTCGACGGGACGCCGGCCTGGAATCCGCTGATGAGAGTCCGTTACGGCCGAACGGCGCCGCCGAGCCGCGTTCTCAGCTCGTCGAGATCGCCGATCTGGTCATGGAGTCGATCGCGGAATCGGGTCACCTTCCGCGCCGTCGTCACCGAATATCACTCCCGGTGGCGGCGGCTGCGGTTATCGCGATCGCTCTGGTCGGGATAGGCGCGATTGCGTCGACGCTTTTTTTCTCACCGACTCAACAACCGATCGCACACGACTCACCTTCGGACACCGTCACGGTCCGATTCTCACTCGTCGCGCCGGAGGCGCAGAGCGTCTCGATCGTCGGCGACTTCAACGATTGGGCGCCCGGCCTTCATGTCCTGGCCGAGCCTGACTCCGACGGCGTCTGGTGGATCGAGATACCGCTACAGAGGGGCGACACGTACACGTATAACTTCCTGATCGACGATGAGGTATGGATCCCCGACCCACGCGCGGAGCGAACGATCCGCGATCCGTTCGGCACGAAAAAATCGGTGTTAAACCTATGACAAGCGCGGCGCGACGAATCGCGGCGTTTGCTGCAATCGTAATTGTGTTCGGCGTGCTGCGCGTACCGGCAGCAAGTGCCGACAACGGGCTCGAAAGCTGGTTGAGGTCGGATCCACGAGCCGCGCAGTACCGACCGATCGCCGACGAGGCGACGGAACTCGCGCGAGTACTCGCGGATTCGAACATCCCGGACGGATTTCTCGTGCGTATCATCGCCGAAGCCGCAGCGAAACGAGTATCTCCGACAGCTGTCGTATCGGTTTTCCGGAGAACCGTCGACGCTTTTCTGGCGGCGAACGCGGTACTTTCAGAGGTCGGTTTTCTGCCGGAACGGCCGGACGGTCGTGACTCATTGTTCGTTCGGCTCGGCATCGTGTTCAGCGCCGGACTGGACGTCTCGGTCTTCGAGGAACTCGTCGTGTACGCCGACAATCTCGATAAATTACTCACGGTGAGTGAAGCGATCGCGGAAACACTCTCGGTCACCGATCTCGAGCCGGACGCAAAAACGGCACTCGGCCGATCATTACTCGCGAGCCGCCTACCCGTGAGCGCGTACGGATCGGTACCGTCGGTGTACCTGCGCGGTCGCGCGGGTGGATTATCCACCGACGACGTGACGACCATCATTATAGACGCGCTCGGCCGTGGTGGTGGATTGGTCCAGATCGACGCCGAACTCCGCCGCCGCGTGCGGTAGCGCTACGCTTTCAACCCCGACAGGCTGACTCCGTTTACGATGTGACGCTGGAGAAAGACGTACACGAGAACAGGAGGCACCGCGGACAAGAGAAACGTCGCCATCGCGAAGTCCATCGTCCGCCAACTTCGCTGCCCGACAACCGCAGCAGTGATGAGGCTGATTGTCTGCATCGCCGGACGCGAAACGACGACAAGCGGCCAGAGATAGTTACCCCAGACGGTCACGAACGACCACACGATGATCGCCATCATCGCGTTTCCGCAGAGCGGCATGATCACACGAAGGTAAACGTCGAAGTGGTTTGCGCCGTCGATCGACGCGGCATCGATAAGTTCCTTGGGTAGTTTTTCCATGAACTGTCGAAAGATGAATAGCGGCAGAGCCGCCGCCATGTGAGGAACGGCCAGTCCAAAGAACGTGTTCACCCATCCGAGTCCCGCGACTATGCGGAATAACGGGATCAGAGTGACAGCCGGGGGAATCATGAGCGACGACAGCGCGAACAGGAACAGAACGTCTTTGCCGGGGAAACGGAACAACGCGAACTCGTACGCGGCCGTCGAGCAGAGGAACAACATACCGGCAATCTGAATCGCGGCGTAGATCGTGGTTACAAGCGTCGCGCGGACGAAGTCGGTCTCGGCGAGAACCGCCGTGATCTTCGCGATCCCTGCCGGCAAGGAAGACGGTACCAACCTGGGGTTCAACGCGATCGCGAGCCCGGGAGGCGAGAACACAACGTTAAAAACCCACCACAACGGGAACAGCACGATGACCGCCCACACGACCGCTACGAGCAGCTTCGCCGACGTGATCCCGACGCCGCCGGAACTCGACAGCCGTTTCCAATTACTCATATCGTCCACCTTTTCGCAAACCAAACTGGGCGGACGTGATCACGAGCGCAACCGCAAACAAAACGACCGCGTACGCGGAGGCGTATCCGAACTGCATGCGGCCCCACGCACTCGCGACGATCTCGACCACCGGGAACAGCATCCCTCCCGACGGTCCACCGTAATTGGCGTACGACGACTGGCTTAGCAACCACGGGATGTCGAATGCTTGAAGCGCCCCGATAAAACCGTTCACGATCACCAGAAAAACGATCGGTTCGAGCTGGGGGAGCGTAATGAACCACTTTTGCTGCAACGGGGACGCACCGTCCATTCGCGCAGCCTCGTAGTACTCAGAGGGAATACTCCGGATACCCGCGTAAAGAAAAAGGAAGTTGAACGCGATCGCACGCCACATATCGACGATCGCGACAGAGACGACGGTATAAGGAAACCGGGTCAACCATCCGACTCGTGGTATACCCAAAGCACCGAACGCCATGTCGACGATACCGACTTGCGGGTTTAAGATATATCGGAAAATCGACGCGCTCAAAAA
>PXBQ01000294.1 GCA_003566875.1 Spirochaetaceae bacterium
TGCACCGACCGGCGGTTTGAGCGGATAATCCTACCCGAGGGCATTTTTGAGCTCGGCGAGATCGCCGTCGCGGAGTTCGCGCTGCCGAGTACGCAGGAACTCCCGGACTCGATTCTCGCGGTCCTCACGAAAAAGACCGGAGCGGTCTTGCTCTCGAACCACGGCGCCGTGACCGTCGGGGCGAGCGTGATGAAGGCGTACTACAACATGGAGACGCTCGAGGCGGTCGCCAAGATCACTCTCGCCGCGGGCAACCTCGGTTCGCCGCGTTATCTTTCCGACAGCCAGGTCGGCGCGCTGTACGAGTTACTCGAGATGGGACGCACGAAATCGTGCGATAAGTCCTGACGCCTGCCTGCGGGCGACCGAGCCCAAAATCGTCTCCCGGAAATCCGCCGCGCCGAAGACGGAATTTTGTGGATGTCTCCGGAAATCTCGGTTACACTGCAACCGACGGCTCGATTGACTTAAAACGTGACACGGTGGCCAATAGATGGACGGAAACGGAATTTCCGACAACCTCGAACGGAAACTCGGCGAAATCGAAAAACGGCTTGTTTCCGTCTCGGACGCGGTCGAGCGGTTTGCCGCCGGCCGCTCGGCAACTGTTCCGGCGCGTGCCACGCGTGAGATTGCGTCCGGCTCGCCCGTCGACAGTCCCGAACAACCACGCGGCTCGCCGACCTCCGATCACCGGGATTTGGACGGGTGCACAGACATCTCGTTCGATGACGCGACCTTTGGCGGGTATCTTTTCGAACGCCTTCTCGAGAGGATCGTTCAGGGACGCGGCACGTCCGCGTTGCCCGCGTTCTCGGCCGACGAGTTCGACGAACTTTTCGCGATCACATCCGACATCGTCGTGCTGCTTGACGCCGAGGCTTTTGTTCTCGACGTGAATACGGTTTTCTGCCGCCGCTTCAGATACTCGCGCGATGAAATCAGAGGTTCCGGCTTCTACGATCTAGTCGTACCCGAGTACCATCTTGCTGTAAAGACGGCGCTCGCCCGCACCGAGGATCACGCGCGCGGTTCGATGGTACCGACCCCCGACGATATTCTCGTTTTTCGTGCGATGGACCGGGAAGGGCGGTTTGTCTCGCTCGAGTGCGTGTTCGGCTTCATCGGTGGCTACGCGTGCGACGGCGCCGAAACCGACGGAAGAAGGGTCGCGGTCTTGCGCGACGTGTCGCTCCATCACAGCTTGATCGAGCAACTGAAACAAAGCCGCGACAATTACGACGCGCTATCGGAGACGATCACCGAAGCGATTTTTCGGTTGGATGAGAGGCTCACGATCGTTTTCGCCAACTCGGCGGTCAAGCGTTCGTTTGGGTACGATTCACCCGATGTGATCGGACAACCGTTCAGTGTGCTTTTTCCGGCCGAGGTGTACGAACGGCACAAGGCCGCGTTCCTCCGGTACTTTGTTGTCGATGATCCCGACCGCGCGCGGCTCGGGATGGAAAATTCAATCGAACTGCTCGGACGGCACAAGAACCGCGGCGTCGTCCCGATGGAGTTGTCGTTTGGGAACTCGCGGTGGCACAAAGGCCGGACGTTGACGTGCATAGCGCGCGACATCACGCAGCGCAAGACCGCCGAGCGACGACTTCGGCACTTGGCGTATCACGACCAGCTCACCGATCTGGGAAACCGGGATCTGTTTCTCGTAGAGATTCAGGAACTCCTGCGGACGTTCAAAGGCGAGTTCGCCGGGAAAGCCGCGTTGTTTTTCATGGACCTTGACGGGTTCAAACAGGTGAACGATACACTCGGGCACGACGCAGGCGATCTGCTCCTGGTCGAGACCGCGAAGAGACTACGCGCGACGCTCAGGGAGAGCGACTCGGTGTACCGGTTCGGCGGAGATGAGTTTGTCGTACTGATCAACTTTATGCACGATACGCGCGGCGCGGAGGTGGTCGCGAGCAACATACTGGCGGTCGTCAGGCGTCCGTATCAGTTACAGGGAAACGGCGGTGAGGTTATGAGAGCGAGTGTCGGCGTGAGCGTCGGCGTCGCGATGATCCCCGATGACGGTACCGACGTCGCAACTTTGACGAAAAATGCCGATCTCGCAATGTACAGCGCGAAGGAAGGAGGCAAAAACCGTTTTGCGTTCTACTCACCCGAGCTCGACGCACGCGCGTATCGACGATGGCAGCTCGAGCAGGGCCTCAAGGCCGCGCTCGAGAACAACGATTTTTTCCTGAAGTACCAACCTCTCGTCGACCAATCCGGTTCGATAAAAGGGATTGAAGCGCTTCTTCGATGGGATAATCCCGATCCGGAGGCCGCGATGCCGGGGACGTTCATTCCGGCCGCCGAGCAGACCGGCCTGATCGTTCCGCTCGGCCTGTGGGTTCTCGAGACGGCGTTCCGCGATACACGACGGCTCAACGAAAGCGGATACCCCGACCTGTATGTCTGTGTCAATATTTCCGCACGACAGTTTACACAGAAAGACTTTGTCGAGATGGTCGCTCGTTCAATCGATCGATCCGAGATCAGACCGAAGAACGTCAAAGTGGAAATCACCGAGACGTGTATCATGGCGGCACCGGAGGAGGCTACCGAGAAGATGTCGGCGTTGCGAGCCCGGTTTCCGGGCATCGAGGTCGCGATCGATGATTTTGGAACCGGTTACTCGTCGTTGAGTTATCTCTCCCGCCTACCGGTCGACATAATCAAGATCGACCTTTCGTTCGTGACCGAGCTCTTTGCCGAGACAAACGAAAAAATCGTACACGCGATCATCGATCTCGCTCACTCGCTCGGACTCGAGCTCGTCGCCGAGGGGGTCGAGACGCGCGAACAATGGGCGTACTTCAAGAGGCATGACTGCAGAACGCTACAAGGGTTTCTTTTCAGCCGGGCCGTCGTTCTGTCGGAGCTGCGCTCGCTGTTGAAGAGCGGACGGCTTCCCATATCGGCCGACGATCACCGGGTATCTACTTAGGCCGAACCGGCTTCGGTATCGCCGTGACGCGCTCGGCGTACTGCGCGTAGCTCTCAAAACCGCTCGGCTCCACGCGCGCGATCATGACCACGTTGCGTGACTGTTTCGCTTGATACAACGCGGCGTCCGCGCGCGCGACGCATGCGTCGAGTGATTCATTCGCGGCGCGTTCGGCGACGCCGATCGAAAACGTTCCGCATGGTTCACCGCCTACACGGGCGATCGGCCCAACCGGCGCATAGACATCGCGCGTCTCGACGTTGCGGAGTTGTGCGTGACGCAACCTCTCGCCTAGTGCCACGGCAAGGTGAAGCGGTACCGGCGTTACAACGAGAATCTCCTCACCGCCATAGCGGATCCCGACGTCGGAGCCACGACGGATCCCGTCGAGAACGGTTGCCGCCGCATCGCGCAGGATTTCATCGCCCTTCTGATGCCCCAACGCGTCGTTGATCCATTTGAAGTGATCGATATCGATCATTACGACGCTGAGCGTTTTTCTTTCGGTCGCATGGTTCTTGACGATCGCGGGTACTTTTTTCAGGAAGTAGTTTTTTGTCTTGAGTCCGGTCAGCGAGTCCAGATACTCGGCCTCAAGCTGTTCATCGAGCCTGACCGCGAGCAGATCGTCGCCGGCGCCCGCGCGTGAGTCGCGTTCACGCCGCCATATCTTTCGGTCTTCCTCGTCGGCGATCTCTATCGTCGAGCCGGCCGTTCGCAGAAAACTCGCGTCGTCGCACGTCATAAACCGGTACAGATCGGCTGTTGCCCGAAACACGTCGAAAAAAAGAAGCTGCGCGGTTCGTGCGACGCTCGTGATCGAACAGTCGTGTTTTGCCTCGATATACCGCCGCAGTTGTCGAACCACGGGTTTGAACTCCGGTGTCCCCGGGGTGGTGTGCAGATGAAAATCGACGATCGGACGTTCCTCGAGCCGTTCGTACAATCTTAGTGATACCGGATCCTTCTTCGCGATGAGATCCTGGTTCACGCGTTCACCGAGTTCCGCGAGAAGGAATGTCAGCCGTTCGACGAGCAACCACAGACGGCCGGTCTGATGCCCCGTGCGTCTCGCGACCGTGTGCCCGTACTGCCTGATCGCGAGGTTTCGCAA
>PXBQ01000161.1 GCA_003566875.1 Spirochaetaceae bacterium
GACCGAGGGTATACGCTCGGATAGGATGTGGGCCGCGTGGGAGGGCTACACCGAAGTCAACTTCTACACGCCACGCGAACTCGCGTCGGCGCGGTGATACGGAGCGCCTAGAACCGCGCCGAGACTCCGACTCCAAGTCCGCGGACCGGGTCAAAAATCGGGTAAACGGCTGCGGTGCGCCGCAGCGACTCGAGAACCGAAGGCTGCGCGGTACCGGCCTCGGCGTTCGACGCGTAGCGGCCGTTTCGGTCTCGTACCGCCGCGTCTCCGGGGCCGACTGGCCGGACCGCCCGGAACAGGTTTGTGTTCCGCGCTTCGATCCACGATCTCTGCATGTCGTAAATCCCTGCCGTCAGACGGACCGCAACCGCCGAGCTCACGAGGTACAGCGGCGCAAACTCCTGCAAACCGCGCCATATCGCGTTCGCCTGCCCGTAGATCGGGCTCGAGTCGGCGAGCCACGTAAGGTCGACCGGCTCGTACGTCTCGTCGCGCTGATCGCCGAGAATGAACGCCGATACCATCAACCCATCTGCGAGAAGCCCGGTCGCCGCGAGTCCGACGTGAAACGATCCCGCGTATACGTGGCCGAGTCCCGGCGGGATACCGACCGCGGCTCCTGCGACCGCGATCGGCACCGGTTCAATCCACTCCATCGTCCCGTCGTCGATTGCAGCGCCGACGATTGCAACGGGTCCGATGAAGAGCGGAGGCGCGACGCCCGTCCAGAACGCGACCGAGCGTGCTGCCCTGAGACTCCGGTAACGGTCGCGGTCGAGCTCGTACTCGGCGTCCATCGAGAACGCCTGGACGTTTCGCGTCGCGCGGGGAACCGCACGCAGCGTATCGATCCCGGTCAGGATCGCCGACGTCAGGAAAGCGCCCCCGAGGCCCGCGGCCCCGACCGCCGAGAAAAAGCTCGCGCGTCCGATCGCCCAGTGACGCATCGTGTCGTCCCGTGCCTCTTGCGCGCCTTCGATCGTGTTCGCCGCTTCGTACAGCTCGTACGCGTCGGCGGCCCTGAGATCCGCGGCATAGGAGACGTTACCGAGAACCGCTGCGGCACCGATCGATCCGATGGACAGCACGACGTTTCCGAAACTTCGCATCGGACTCAGCCCGCTGCGCGACGCGGCTATCTCCCGGACAGCTGCTTCGGTTCGGTCGATACGGCGCGAGAACCGAATCCCCATGTTCGCGACCTCCGGAAGCATAATCGGGGGAGACGTCGGAACGACCCGCTGCACGCGGCTGTTGTACGTGTCCGCGATCAACATGACACCGTCCGCATTGACGCAGATACCGGTCGGTTGCGCGAACTCACCCTGGCCAAAGCCGAACGAACCGTACGTGTTTATCAGCGCACCATCGGCAGTGTACGTCGATACAGTGTGTCTGCTCGGCCGGGTCACGTAGATCGTTCCGAAATCGTCGATGAAAAGGCGTGACTCGACCTCGGTATCGGCGATCTCGATCGTTCGGACACCCTCTCCGAGCGCGTTCATCCGCACCAACTTGCCGTCTTCCGCCGAGAACACCGTGAGATAGCCCCCGGGGTCAAAGAAGACGTCGAGCGCGGTACTCGCCGGCGAGGCGGGAGCATCGATGCCCGCCGTCGTGAGCGACTGAACGATCGTACGCTCGATCGCCTCGTCGCGCTCGCCGGCTGCATCGAAGACTCGTGCCTCGTTTCGCCCGACGATGTACACCGCCCCTGTGTCGTCGACGACCAGCCCGGCGCCTTGAACTGGACCTCCGGGGACCGTGATCGGATCGTGGTCGGCGAGATCGTGGTCAAGCACCTGGATCGATGTCGCGTCGAGCGGAAGGAAGTACACGCGGTTGTCGGGGCTGATGTGCAACGCTCCGACGGAATCCGAGTCCGCCGGTGTCCCGAGTGCTGCCGACGCGAGCCACTCGCCGGCCGACGAGTACTTTTTCGCGAACAAAGGCGTGATCGCATCGAAGACCAGCACCGATCCGTCGGGTAACGTCGCGACTCTCACGGGCGCACTCGCGTCGTCGGTGAACGTCTCGTACCGATACACTTCGTTCAATAACCGCGATGCAGAGCGATACGTGTCGAGTGCTTCGGGAAACTCCGGCCGCCTTTGGTAGAACAGCCGATCACCACCGGCTTCTATCTCTTGCAGCCGCGCGACGGCGGATGCTCCCGCCTCGCGAACGATCTCATCGCGTCGCGCGGCGAGCGCCGCGTCGTAGTCGGCGCCGATCGTCGCGCGCTGGAACTCGGCGATCGCAGTGAGCGACTCCTCAAGTTCGCGGCCTTCCCGTGTCGCCGCGATGAGCGGCTCGGCGATCTCGGCGAGAAGCGCGTGCTCTTCATCCGATGCTTCGGGAATCGTGAACTCGACGGTCGTCGTTCGGTTTTCGAGAACGAGGACGTCTTGCGCAAAAACCGTCGTCTCACCCGACAACCGGTCCTGAACGATCGAGAGCGTGTACTCGCCGTTGAGAATTCTTTGTAGAGTGCGCTCCGGGTTGTTTATCCGTGTGTCGTTCAGGTATACCGTGTACCGACCCGCCACTCCGCTTCGGACAAGTTCGATGCTGCCGTACGCAATTCGGATGTCGCTGAACTCCGCGAGCATCGCGGCGACGATCTCATCGGCGACGTCGAACACGTCGAAGATCGTGAACGCCGTTTCGGATTGTGTGACCGTGATCTCACCTGTCGCGGAATCGAACAGACTCAGCGTGAACCTGAGTCGGCCAAAATCGTCGCGATCGGCGGTCCCGAACACGACGTCCTCGACTCGCTCTCCCTCGGCAAACGGCACAAGAGACTCTACGTCGTACCGCGGCGCAAGCGCTTCCGCGCGCCCGACCCCGTACTCGACAACCTGGTACTCGCCGAGAAGCCGTAGCACCAGCGAAATGGTGTCGCCCATCGTGCGCATGATTGCGTCGTACGCAGGCTCTCCGGTTTCGTTCCGAACCGGAAGAATCGCGACGCGCGGACGTAAATCCTCGACACCGTACGTCGCAGTCGAAACACCTATCGCGATCACAATTGCGACAAAGAGACCCTTGCGGACGTTTTTCATAAATGCGATAATAAATCAAATAATCCGATATGTAAATCTTTCGTTTGTATGCGAGCGAAAACTATGGCAAAAAGTGCACGCGTGAAATCCGTTCTCCGCAGCCTCGCCGTGATGATCTTTTTCTCGGCCATCCTCGTCGCATCCGCGTGCGACTTCTTCGCCCCACCGTTCGTATTCGACAACCCATACGACCCCCAGCAGGAGTTCCGGATGCTCGGCTCTATTGGCCATCGGATTTACTCCGAAGGCGGAGGCCTCGCGTATCCCAACAGGATCGCGGTCGTGCACGGCGAGTTTCTCGTGACGCCGAGCGCCGAGCAGAGCCGAATCACGAGGTATTCCTTTTCGAATGTCAGCTACGATACGGTCACCGTTGTAGACTCCGACGGTTACGAGCCGTGGATTCGCGACGTTTGTATCGTCGATGGCGGCCAAGCGATATACGCCGCGGGGTGGCGCGGTGTTCATAGAATTGATCCGGCGACGCGTACCGTCACCCATTACGGCCCCCGGTATGCCGAGCACGAGTTCATCCGTCTCGCACCCGATCCCGACGGCGGCCTTTGGGCGTTGGGTTTTTGGCGGTTGAACAACGGCGATGAGATACCGCGTCTGGTCCATATCTCGCCCGCCGGTAACGTTGTCGCCGATAGGGTCTTTCACGAGTTCGCCAATCACTACATTGGCAACTGGGACATTGCGGTCAGCAACCACAGAATCGCGATATCTCGGCAGCACGACGTTTTGTATCTTGACCGCTCAGATCTCGAAAACCCGTTGGATCGGCTTGTTTACGACAATGACGGCGGCTCGTATTACTTGCCGCCCACAGAAACAACCTTCCATGGAAATCTCGATGTCCGGGGAATCGCGTACAACCCCGCGACTAACCGATTCGTCGCGATCGGTTGGTGGCACTCGGAGGACAGGTCTATCGGTTACCTCGACGGCGTAACCGGGGCGCCTCTCGCGTTCGTCGGAACGAACGAAGAGATGCCCGGGTACGAC
>PXBQ01000306.1 GCA_003566875.1 Spirochaetaceae bacterium
GTCCCGTCGTCGTTGCGGAGAACCGTCGTGGTTACCATTCCGACGAGGTTGAAGCCCGGTGCGAGTGGATACACGATTTCGCCGGAAAGCACCGTGTTGGCGTCGAAGAGCGAAAGCTCTCCGGTACCGTCGAGCAGAGTCGGCACAAACTTGGTTCGGCTGTAGGTCACGTCGCCCGAGATGCCGAGCGGCAAGAGACCCGACTGAACACCCGCGGTTACCGTGAGGAAGTCATCTTCGGACCCCTGAATTGTTCCGTCGGCCGTTGACTCCCACGGCCAGAGGTAGCCGATCCGGAACTCGAGCATATTGAACAGACCAAACGTGCTCTCGCCGTACACGCCCATCAGCGTCGATTGATACAGCGGGTCGGTCGGGTTGCCGAGATACGTCACCACGTCGGCCGCGTACCCGCCGCGGAGCCGGTCGTACGTGCCGTCGTAGAAGTACGGGCGGAACACGCCGTCGAACTTCCGGAACTCGAGCCTGTACCCGGCGTTCAAGATATTACCGAAAACACCGGTCATGATCCCGTAGTTCTTGAACGTCATCGTATCGATATCGACGAGCGCGTCGAACCTGAGTCCGGCGTCGACGTCATCGACAGGATTTCGGACGTACGGAACCAGACCGCCGACGTCGCCGAACAACACGATCGAGAGGAAACTCGTCTCGATGATCGGGATGTCGATGTCGAGCGCGGTGTTGATGAAAGCAGGATCCGCTACGCGCGCATTCTCGAGCGCAGCTACGCCGGTATCTTCCGGAATGCCGGACGCGGGCGAAATATCGGTGATTCCGCTGATGCCGACCGCGAGTGGGAAGTTCTCACCGATTGGACGGAAGAAAACGCGCCCACCGAATATCTCGGGGCGAGCGACGTCGTTCACGACCGATTCGATTCCAAACCCGCCACGATCGATTCCGAGGTTCAACCCGACGCGACGAACCGCGGGGAAGTCCGCGTCGTTCGCGTAGTTCATCATCAGGATCCCATGTCCGACGGTCATGTTGTTGAGATTTCCGACCTTGAAGAAGAACGGATCGCGTTGCTGTCCCCACTCGATGTACCTGATCTTGAGGCTCAAGTCGGTCAGGAAATCAAGCGCCATATCGACAGGTTCTTCTTGATCGGTGCCGAACGACCACTCGTTGTTGCCGCCGGGTTTGTGCCAATCGTCGGGATCGAACAGGTTGTTCGTGTAGATAATCGGCAGGTACAACCCCGCGCGCAGCCGTCCGACCTGGATGTGCGGGTTCAGGGTCAACTTGGAGTACGTGCGACCGTCGATAGTGACCGAGCCGATCTCCATTCCGACGTACTCGCCGAGGAAGTTGAAGAGCGGATCAAGCACTCCCGGATCGTCGGTGATCGCGGGGTCGATCGTGACGGGGTCGGTCGTGGTCGGTTCGTCGACGACGACTGCCGGATCGGTTACCGGAGCTTCCGGGTCGTCGGGCTCATCGGTCGGCGTTTCGACGAACGGTTCGCTCGGAACCTCCGCCGGATCGAGAGCTTCGAACTGAAGCTCCGAGAGAAGTTGGTTCAATTGTTCTTGTGTCAGCTGAATCGGTTGAAATACATCGCCAAAAATGTCGATGAACTCACCGGGATTGACCAGGAAGCTCTGGCCCGTAGCGGGATTCAGGAACTCGACCCGGCCCGTGAACACGACGAGCGCGTCGACCTCGCCCGGTACGACCTCCATCCCGAAGTCCGTCCCGCGGACCCCGCCGACCGCGCTCGGCGTTCGGACCTGGTAGTTCGCGCCCGCGACCGTCGCCGCGACGCTTCGTACCCGTCCGGAGAACAACTGGAAGTTGTTGCTCGTCGCGCCCGCGCGTCCCTGGATCGCCTCGATCTGAAACCGTGAGTTGGCACCGATCTTGATGATCGAGCCGTTCGGTTGCAGACGAATCTCGGCGGTCGAGTTCCGCGTCAGGATCGTGTCCCCCGGAAGCAGGTCCATCCCGAGGTAGAAGTCGTACTCGAAGTCGTCGGCGTCGACGATCGTGATCTCAAAGTCGTTGTCGAAGTACTCGAGAACCGCGACCGGGTTAGCGCCGACCATCGCGAGGCCCGTCACGCCGAACACGACCGCGAATACCACTACGGTCCGTATTATTTTCCTCAGGCTCATATTCTCCCCCTCGTTTCACTCAATAACTCTTTCGTACACGCTTTGTCTCTCATTTACGCTTTGTCTCTCATTTACGCTTTGTCTCGCGTTTTATCAGAACAGTTGAATACTCGTCTCGAGGCCCGAAGTGACCTTCCACGGCTTTGCGTCGTCGGTCGGGTCGTACTTCACGTCGTACACAAGACTCACGACCGCGGGCCCGGTTCGATAGTTGAACCGCGCTCCGATCACCGCGTTTTCGGCCGAGAAGATGTCGCGCGCCGCCTCAATTTCAAACTTTGTGTAGTGAGCCGAGAGCGACACTCCACGGATCAGCCCTTCGGCGATGATGAACTGCGATCCCAGGGTCGGCGAGACGCCTTCTTTGTCGCCGAACGGGCCGCTCATGTTCACGTTGAACACGATAATATCGTTGAGCAGCGAGAAACCGGCCGTTGCGAACCAGCCGACGTGCCCCTCGATCAGCGTTTCCTCGGCGTTGTACACCGCGTACTTGTCGGGCCGTCTTAGGTCGTACGTGGAGTCGAAGTAGACCGGGATGAAGTTGTCGCCGAGGAACCTCAACTGCGCCCCGTACGTGATGATTCCGATCAGCCGGCCGCCTGCACCGAGCATGCCGCCTTGAGCGTCATTCTGGAAAACCAGGTCGCCGAAAGTCGCGAGACTGACCACGGGGTTCGAGAGGATCGGTTGGCGAAAATCGAGGCCGTACACAAGCACCGACGCGTCGTCGGCGTCCGCAGGGAGTGCTGTTTCGTCGATAAGGCGCGTGTGGTAGTACGGATCGGTATCCATCACGAGAGTCGTGCCGATCTGCAGGTTGCGGACAATCGGGATGTCCATGCCGATCAACGGGCGCACGAACAGGCGGGCTCCAAAGAGCTCGAACGCGGCGAGGTTTGCGACGAACGTCTCGATACCCACGTACGGGAAGTTTAAAAGCGCGCCGTCGACGTCGAGGCTCAATCCAAAAATGCGTCTTTGCGGCAGAAACTGGGTGTTCGCGTAGTTCCCGAGGATAAAGCCGTTTCCGAGCACCGCATCGTCGATCGAGCCGAACATCACGAACAATGGGTCACCTTTGTGAGCCCATCGCGCGTAGCGGATTTTTGGGAGGTAGAGCTCGAGGAAATTGAGTCCGGCGGCGGCAGGATCCCAGTCTTCGCGCCTGATTTCGAACCCATCGCCGTCGTCGCCTCCCGTGAACGTATAGTTGATTCGAACGTCGAGGCCGAGTCCAAACTTCCCGAATGAGACGTCCGGAGTGAGGCTCAACGACTGGTACGTTTTCAGATCACCGTCGGGTTGCGGAAAACTCTGCACACCGATTCCGAGGCCAAGCCCAAAACCGAAACCGGCTTCGTCCGCGACCGCGGTGCCGGATACGACGAAAAGCACGGCGAGTAGAACAACGATCGCCTTTTTCAAGCCCATTTATTCCTCCTCAATTCAGACAAATTATACAACTTCGCTCCGGAAAAAACCAAAACCCGGAAGAACGAACACTCGGACCCGTAGTTAAAGCGTGTCCGTTCACGCCATCTGACTATACTCCGATCCTACCGCTGCGTCCATTCATCCGACAATGTTCCTCAGACAATTTCCGTCAGACAATTTTCGTCAAAATTTGTACACGGCTTCGAGTCCGATCAGACCGCCTATCGTCACGCGTCCGGTCGGGCGGTAAGCGACACCGATCCCGGCGTTGATCGCGAGTGCCCCACGTTCCGCAAACGTCAACTCGCTCTCGGCGCGTCCTGAAACAGTGGTCTCGGCGGTATCGCCTGCCCGATACCCGCCGGCGAGCGTGAACGAATTCCGGAAAAATGCGCCTTCGGCGATCCGGTCTTCCACCCAGCCGAAGCCGGAGAAACGATCCGGCCGTCCGGTCCACGCGTACGTGATCGAGTGATCACCGCGGAGGAAGCGAGAC
>PXBQ01000465.1 GCA_003566875.1 Spirochaetaceae bacterium
AAACAAAAAGACCACGTCGCGGCGAAGATCTATCCCGAAGGGATTCACGCGACGATCGCGTCGTACCTGAACGGAGTCGACGGGATCCACGCCGAGACGGCGACCCTTGATGAGCCCGAACACGGGTTAAGTGAGGCGCGTCTCGCGAAGACCGACGTTCTTCTGTGGTGGGGTCACATGGCACACGCCGAGGCTTCCGACGAAGTCGTTGCGCGCGTGCGAACGCGAGTTCTGTCCGGGATGGGTTTGATCGTCCTGCACTCGGGGCATTTCTCGAAGATCTTCCGGTCGCTGATGGGCACCAACTGCTCACTCGGATGGCGCAACGACGGCGAGAAAGAGCGGCTTTGGAACGTCGCCCCCGATCATCCGATCACGGCAGGTCTCGGCGAGTACATCGAGATACCGCGCGCGGAGATGTACTCCGAGCGATTCGATATTCCCGAGCCCGAGCGACTCATTTTTGTGTCGTGGTTCGAAGGCGGCGAAGTGTTTCGCAGTGGCTGCACGTGGACACGCGGGAACGGCAAGGTGTTCTACTTCCGCCCCGGCGACGAGTCGTGGCCCGTGTATCACCAGAAGGAGGTGATGTCGGTCATCGCGAACGCGGTCAAGTGGGCAGCACCGTCGATCACCGCCGATACGTCGCGCTGCGAGAATCGGAAAACTCCGATCGAGGCGATCGCCCCCAAGACGTGATCACGCGAGGTACTTTGTGAGCTCCCCGACGCGCGAGGCGAACACCGATAACGCCGTCTCGACCGCGTCGGGTTGTGTCATGTCGACGCCCGCGCTTTTGAGCGACTCGATCGGGTAGCGCGAACCGCCGGACTTCAGGAACGCGAAGTACGCCTTGCGCTCGGAATCGCCCCCGGTCATCACACGTTCGGCGAGCGTGAGCGCGGCGGAGATTCCGGTCGCGTACTTGAAGACGTAGAACGCACGGTAGAAGTGCGGAATTCGGAGGCCCTCGAGATCCGCGTGTTCGTCAATCTGCACACCGTCGCCGAAGTACTTCTCTATCAGCGATTTATACGTCGCGCGAAGCCAGTCCAGGCTCAACGAGTTTCCCGATTCGACGTGTGCGTGCGCCATGTGCTCGAACTCCGCAAACATCGTCTGGCGGTACAAAGTGCCGATAATGTCGTCGATTTGTTTATTGATGAGGTACGCGCGCATCGCGTCGTCCTCGACGTGATCGAGCATGTGCCGTAACAGCAGATTCTCGTTGAACGTCGACGCGACCTCGGCCTCGAAGATCGTGTAGTCGTAGTGCTGGAACGGGTTGCTCCGCGCTGAGTACCACGAGTGCATCGAGTGCCCACCTTCGTGCGCGAGCGTGAACACGTCGCGGATTACGTCATCTTTGTAGTTCATCAGAATGTACGGGTCACCGACGTACGAGCCCGCCGAGAACGCCCCCGACCGTTTGCCTTTGTTCTCGTACTTGTCGACCCAGCCGCCGAGCAAGCCCGAGCGAAGCGTTTCGGTATATTCGTCGCCGAGCGGCGCGAGCGCTTCGATCACGCGATCGACGGCCTGTTCGTATGTGTGGTGAACGTGAATGTTCGGAACCAACGGGACTTTGGTGTCGAACAGCGAGAAGTCGTCGATTTTCTGCACGCGCTTTCGCAGCGCGTAGTACGCGTGCAGGGGCTCGAGGTGGTGCGATACCGCGTCGACGAGACTGTCGTACACCGTCTCGGGGATGTTGTCCGAAAACAGCGCAGCGGCGCGCGCGGACGGGAAGTTTCTGACTTTCGCGCGGTACACGTCGAGGTGAACGCTACCGATGTAGAGGCTCGAGAGCGTATTCTTGTGGCCGTCGAATCCTTTCATGAACTGCGTGTACGCTTTCTTGCGGATCTCGCGGTTTGGGCTCAACATGAACGACGAGAAGCTCGATTGACTCAAAGGTTTCTCGCCCTCCGGTGTCTCGATCGTTCCAAACTCCATGTCGACGTCGGTCAAAGCGGAGAACGCCGAGCGCGCGGTCTGATTCGACTCCTCCTGCATCGCGAGAAGTCGCTCTTCCTTTTCCGAGAGAATATGCGGTTTGTAGCGGATCAGCTTCCGGAGGTAGACCTTGTACTCGGCGAGGATGTCCGCCTTCAAGAACGATTCCATCGTGTCGTCCGGGATCGCCTGGATCTCGGGTTTCACAAAACTCGTCAACGCTTCGAGTTCAGTCGCCGCGGCGACGTATCTGCCCCATCTTTCCTGGTTCTTGCTCGACCCGGCGTCTTCGGACTGTCTGAGCATCGCGTAATATCCAAGCCGCTCTCCGGTCTTCTCGAGCGACATCAAAAGGTCGAGCGCTTCCCGAAGTTTCTCCGCCGACTCGCCGAGAGTACCTTTGATCGAGCCGACCGTTGCACCGGCGTTCTTAAACGCCGCGAGATCGGCCTCCCATCCGGAGTCGTCGTCGTACAGCTTCGCGAGATTCCACGCATCCGATTCAAGGACGTCTTTCCGTTCGGGGATTGTAGTAGGTGATTTCGTGTTCATCTCAGAAAGCTACGCACGCTTCGGCGATGAGTCAAGAGGCGAGATGCCGTTGAGCGCGCGCGCGATAGCGCGCGCGGCCTTTCCGCGATGCGAGATCGCGTGCTTTTGGTCCGAGCTGATGTCCGCCGCGGTGCAGCCGAACTCGTGAAGGTAGAAGATCGGGTCGTACCCAAAGCCGCCCTTGCCGTCCGACGGCGCGTGCGCGATCGCCCCGTCCCACTGCTCCTGCACGACCGCAAATCGATTTTCTCCGTACACAGCGACCATGCAGCAGACGTAGTACGCGCCGCGTTCGGTCGAGTCGCCGAGCTGCGAGAGCAGGTGAAGCGTCCGTCCGGCATCGGTAGTAATACCGGCGTCGCGCCCGTATCGCGCTGAGTACACTCCGGGACCGCCGAGCGCCGGGACGACGATGCCCGAGTCGTCGGCGATCACAGTCACCTCCGGCAGCCGGCGTCCGTGTTCGATCCGCGATGCCGTGACACCCGGTACGGTCTCGCCGTGCAGAAACGCCCAGAGACCACGCGCCTTCCCGTACGAGTTCTCGAAAAAAGTGGTCCCGGTTTCATCGTACTCGTATGCTACGCCGACATCCTCGGGCGTGAGCACGGTATCATCCGGGAACGTCTCGGCCAACTCTCTTTTTTTGTGCGCATTGTTTGTCGCGAGAAGTATTGTCATACGGTGTGCCATTATCGCGGAGTTCGCCTGATAAGTACAGACGTCGCGCTGCCGTTTTCACGTAGTAGAGACTCGACGCTATCGTCCCCTTCGGTATGCCGAGAACCTCCGATAGATCCTGATGACTCGGATACAAGAGGCACCGATCCACCGCGCGACGCGCGCGGGCGAGACGCGTACGCATCGCGCGGGCCTTTCGGTCGTACCGTGAATATCCGCTCATTAAGGTTTCCTCGGCTTTGCACTTCTCGTAATACCGCAATGAACTGTACGCCGCGTCACGGCGCGTGAGTAGCGCGTTCGAGCGGTCGCGTCGGTCGCGCATACGATCGGCCAGTCGGTTCTTGCACGCCTCGAGCCAGCTCTGCGGATAACCCGTGATATTTGCCAACGCCTCGAGGCGAGCGTCGGTTAGATGCTCAACATCGTACATCGCGAGTATGAGGATTCGCCGCGCACGGCACCTTTCGGGCGTGCGACAGAGCTTCTTGAGCCCGAGTGTCGCGGCCGGCAACTGGTCGGCCGTCGGGCGGTCGGGTTCCAGGGCTTGTATTGTCACGCGCTCAAACGCGAACTCGCCGCTCGACGCGACGCACTCGGCGTCGAGCGCGACCGATTCGTACGAGGCGCAGCGTCGATCCCTCCGCACGCGGCGCTGCTTCGCGTACGAACGTAGTTGCCAGCCCAAACACGACGCGAGATACGCCTCGAACGGTTTGCCGTAGAAGATGAAACTCGTGACGACCGAGCGGATCCGGGAGTGAAAAAAGAGAAGAAACTCGCCCCGATCATCCTCGTCGAATCCGTTGCGCCCCTTTGGATAGTTGTACGCCCGAATCGAAATCAGCCGGAGAAGTCTGTCGAATCCTTCGCCGGTTG
>PXBQ01000231.1 GCA_003566875.1 Spirochaetaceae bacterium
CCACTTTCAATCCCGATTCGATCCCGTATAGTTTTTTCTACACAGTAGCGTACGGATCTGCCGCGTCACGGAGTCCGTCGCCGACAAAGTTGAACGCGAGAATCGTCGCGATTATGAAGAATCCCGGTGACAGGAGCCATGGGCTATTCGCAAGGACGCGTATCGCTTGCGCCTGTTGAAGGAGAACGCCCCAGCTGATCGCGGGAGACTGTAGGCCCAGCCCGATAAAACTCAACGCGGTCTCACCAAGAATCATATTTGGAACACTGAGCGTGAGCGACGCAATAATATGGCTGTAAAACGATGGGAGCATGTGTTTTACAATCACCTTGAGCTCTCCGGCGCCGTGGACTCGCGCAGCCATCACAAAGTCTTCCTCACGGAGAGACATGAATTTCCCTCGAACAACGCGCGCGAGCCCGGTCCATCCGATCAACGAAAGAATCACGACAATTCCGAAGTATATACGGAGCATCGGCCAATGCGGCGGGAGAGCAACGCTTAACCCCATCCAAAGCGGAAGCGTCGGAATCCCACGCAGGAATTCGATAACCCGTTGAATAACGATATCGATTGTTCCTCCGAAGTATCCGGAAGCTCCGCCGATTAGCACTCCGAGGACAAAACTGATAGCGATTCCGACCAGCCCGATCGAGAGCGATATCCGAGAACCGTACAGGATTCTCGAAAACACGTCTCTCCCTAACGTGTCGGTTCCCATCAAGAAAAAGTCGCCACCCTCTTCCACGCCGAAGAGTCGCAGGTCGGACCGAAAAAGCCCCCAGAGCCGGTACTCGGCGCCACGGACGAAAAAACGTAAACGAAACTGGACCGTCTCGTCGTCGATGTAACTGAACCGCAGCGTGAGCGGGTCCCGCACCTGCGTGAGTCCGTACACGAACGGTCGCGTGATCCGTAATCCATTCTCGTCGCGAAACCGAATCCGGGTGGGCGGAGCGAGCCGTCGCGAGGCGTTCGTCTGCCTTGGATCCATCGGGGATAAAGGCTCGCAGAAAAGCGCGCCCAAGTAAAGTATTCCGAGCACGACGAGCCCGGCAACCGCGAGCTTGTGACGCGAAAACTTCCAGCGAATCAGTTCCCACTGAGACGCGACAAGCACCCTCTGACCCGCTTTCTTGGCTTTTCGTTTTCCGAGACCGAAACGCCGGGCGACTGCGGCCTGGTCCTCGGGAGTCGGCTCTTTCCCGACGCTCGGGGTGGCGTTCAAGTTCATATCGCCTCCGAGATACGCGGATCGACCCAAGCGAGAAGGACATCCGAGAGGAGCGTCCCGAGCACCGTCAGAGAGCTGAGTATCATCACGATCGATCCGGCGAGAAACATGTCCTGGCTGAGAAGCGCGCCGACGAAAAGCGGCGAGATCGTCGGGATGTTCAGAACCAGCGATGCGAGTAGCTCGCCGCCGAACAGCGTCGGCAGAATCCACCCGATCGTGCTTACGACCGGGTTGATCGCGATACGGAACGGATACTTAAAGAGAACCTTGAGCCGCGGCAGCCCCTTTGATTTTGCGACCATCACGTACGGCTTCTGGAGCTCGTCAAGCAAGTTCGCGCGCATCACGCGTATCAGACCCGCAGTACCGGCGGTCCCGATCACGATGACCGGGAGCCACAAGTGGCTCAACAGGTTCCCGAGCCGCGCAAAGCTCCAGGGGGCGTTCTGGAACTCCGGCGAGAAAAATCCTACCGCGACCCGCCCGGTTGCGCGGAAGTACCAGTACAGCAGCATGAGCGCGAGAAAAAAGTTTGGTATCGCGAGTCCGATAAACCCGATCGTCGTCGCTATGTAGTCACCGATCGAGTACTGATGAGTCGCCGAGTACGTGCCGATCGGCACGGCGACAAGGTACACAAAAAGAAACGATACGAGCGAGATCGTCAGACTCGCGGGGAGACGCGTTGCGATGAGCGCACGCACCGATTGGTTCCACTGCATCGAGCGGCCCATATCGCCGCGCACGAACCGCGTGATCCACCGGACGTATTGTACGGCAATCGGTTGCCCCAAGCCGTAGCGAGCCTTTATCGCTTCGATCTCGGCATCTTGAACCAGCTCGCCTTGCGCCTCCATGTTGGAGATATAGAATGAGAGATAGTCGCCGGGCGGCAGTTGGATAATCGCGAACGATAACATGGAGATAGCGATAAGCGTCGGAATCATCAAGAGAACCCTACGAACTAGAAAACGTGCCATGCGATCTGCCGCCTCCGTCTTTCCACGAGTCTATAACCGCCGGGGAGGAAGTGGATCAACGAGGTCACCTCCCCAGCGTTTGTTACGCGGCCGGAACCGACAGCCTGGTTCCGGCTTATCTTAGAAGGTAAAAAATCAATCGAAGTACCAAAGCTGAGACGGCGTCGTGTGATGCTCGCCACTACCATGCGTGAGCACCCCGTCCCTGCCCGGGATCGCGAAGTTCTTCAGCCGGTTCTGGAAGACGAAGAACGCGAGCTCCCTCGGCGAGTTATACCCCGGCATCACCAGGTGGTTTTCGACCCAGATCTCAAGCGCTTCCTCGATCCACCGGTCGCGTTGTTCCGCCGACGGCTCGACCATCCCGTCTTCCTGGATTTCACGAAGCCTCTTGATGTGAGCAGGCGGCTCTTCACCTTCCGCACCGTTCGTGAGCAGCCACACGGCCCACGGATGAGAGATCGGCCACGTCCTGCTCGCAGGCATCAGCGAACCTCGATCGAAGATGTTCAAAGGACGCCCACCGGGAGCCGAGGAATTCATGAGAATATCGTACTCGCCGGCGGCTACCATCTGATTCACCAACTGGCCGGCCTGTACTCGGACGACCATTCGGATCCCGATTTCTCCGAAATACCCACGGTACAGATCAAGGATTTCGGGAGTTTCGGTCGGCCACTGTGTCGATGTGAGACCGATTAGAGTGAACTGACTCCCGTCGGGAGCACGCCGATACCCATCGCTATCGCGCGCGGTCATACCGACTTGGTCGAGCAGCCGATTTGCCTCGGCGAGGTCACGACCGATGTACCGCCTGTACAGCTCGTGATCTTGTCCCAGATGGTCGCTCGACGCGGGCCAGCTCGGGATCGCCTCGCCTTCGTAGATAACATCGTTCACTTCGTCGTAGTCAATGGCTTTTATCAACGCACGGCGAAACCGGATGTTGTTAATGACTTCTCGCTTGACCGGGTCCGAGTTGTTGAAATTGAACATCACCGCGCCGAGGTTGTTCGGCGGCCAGACGCTGAAGGAGACGCGGACATCGCTTCGTTCGAGGTTCTCGAGGATCAACGGAAGGTTCGGTCGCCCCCCGATGAACCCCCCGCTCGCGTACGAAAGTTCACCCGCGAGCGCCTGCAGGAACCACGCCTCGGCGTCTTGCACGAACGGATGTTCTTTTCCGTCGATGTACGGAAGCTGGTTTCCTTCGCTGTCTACCTTCCAGTAGTAAGGGTTTCGGCCAAAACGCGCGACCTCCTCGTACCCATCGTTGAGAGGAATCCACGCGGAAATGCTCGGGATCGCGGGGTTCAGGTAGAAGTTCCGCTTGTAGTTGAACATCTCCATCCACGTATCGTAGTCACCTTCTCGAACCAACCGTGTAATTTCGTCTTGCGAGACGAAATCCGGGTGGAACCGTTCGAGGTAATGCGCCGGCGCGTACGGCATCGGTCGAATCCGCGCGGCGTTTTCGATGAACATCGGGTTCGGGTGCGTGAACTCGAACCGCACGGTCGTGTCGTCGATTTTCGTGACGGTCGGCAAGTTTCCTCGCGTCATAAGAAAAGCCGGTTTAGACGGCGTCAGATCGTCGTTCTTGATGATGTGCTCAAACCACCACACAATCGCGTCGGCCGTGAAGGGTGTTCCGTCGCTCCATTTCATCCCCTCACGGAGAAAGAACGTAGTGACGCGCGCATCAGAAGAGACATCCCACGCTTTCGCGACGTTCGGGTTAAGTTCTTCGAGATACGGCATGGTCCATGTCACGAGGTGCTCGAGCATAAGTCTCTCGGACAACGTGTGTAAGTAGATCGGGAAACGGAGCGATC
>PXBQ01000483.1 GCA_003566875.1 Spirochaetaceae bacterium
ACCGGCCGGAGGGGCCGCATCTTCTGTACTCGCTCAGCAAGAGTTTCACATCGACCGCGGTCGGGCTTGCGGTGAACGAGGGCCTTCTCTCGCTCGACGACCGTCTCGTGACGTTCTTCCCGGACGACCTGCCGGATGAGGTAGGAACGAATCTCGCCGCGATGAAGGTGCGACACCTGCTCGCGATGTGCACCGGGCACGATGAGGAGCCTCCGGTTTTCTCGGGCGAGGGGTGGCGCGATCCGTACGGTACATTTTTGCGTGCACCGGTCGACCACAAACCGGGGACTCACTTCCTCTACAACACCGCCGCGACGTTCATGCTCTCCGCGGTCCTTCAGCGCCTCACCGATCTAACGCTCGTCGAGTATCTCTCGCCGCGGCTTTTCGATCCGATCGGGATCGAGACGCCGTTCTGGGAGAGTTCCCCGGACGGCGTGAACCTCGGCGGCACGGGGTTGTATCTGACCACCGAGGACATCGCCCGGTTCGGTCTGCTCTTTCTGCGCGATGGCGTCTGGAACGGAGAGCGTCTTCTTCCCAAAGGATGGGTGCGCGAGGCGACGCGTTTGCACATCTCAAACGGCGACGATCCGCTGTCCGACTGGAACCAGGGTTACGGCTTCCAGTTCTGGCGCTGCCGAAACGGCGCGTACCGGGGTGACGGCGCGTTTGGCCAGTACTGCGTGATCCTTCCCGAGCACGACACGGTAGTGGCGATCACGAGCGGAGTCGGCGACATGCAGGCCGTGCTCAATACGATCTGGGACGACCTGCTCCCGCACCTCGCGTCAGGTCCGCGTGCAGACGAGCCGTCGAAGGCGTCCGGACAACAACTCGGCGACCGGCTCGCGTCGCTCGCGCTCCCGGTCCCGAAAGCCTCGGCGCACTCACCGATCGAGGCGCGGGTGAGCGGGGTCCGCTGGGAGCTCCCGGAGAACGCGACCGGCCTCATCGAGGTGTCGCTCGAGTTCAACACGAACGTCTTCACGTACCGGCTCACAGGGTCCGACCATCCACTTGCCGCGGGAGCCGATCTCAGCGGGGTCTACACGACGCGCTTCGGCCGGCACGACTGGGTCGACGACACCTGCCTGCTCGGTTACCCTCGCCGGCTGCGCAGCGCGAGCTCGGGAACGTGGGTTGACCCTCAAACCTTTGAGCTCACGATCGTTCAGATCGAGTCGCCGCATATCATAACGCTCACGTTCGTGTTCGCCGACGACTTGTTGAGACTCTCCGGGCGCATAAACGTGAGCTTCGGCCCGACCGAGTTTCCGGCGATCGAAGGCCGCCCGGTTCGCGACTGATGGCGCCGACGGTCCGGAGAATGTCGAAATCGTCGACTATCATTAGGGAGACAGAACGGTGGCAAGGAACCCAATTCATCCGGGTGAGATTCTCACTGACGAGCTTGCGGAACTCAATCTGAGCGCGGCCGCACTCGCGCGGCAAATAGAAGTCCCGCCGAACCGTATCAGTCAGATACTTGCAGGCAAACGCAACATCAGCGCCGATACCGCCCTGCGTTTGGGCCGCTACTTCGGAACGACGCCGGATTTCTGGATAAATCTTCAAAAGACGTACGAACTCGATCTGGCCCGCGCCGAGATCGGTCACGAAGTTGAACGTTTGCCGCAAAGGGAGCGCGTCTCACGCCCGTAATTCCCGACTGATCGGCGACGCAAGATTGGCCCGATCCCACGCGGCTGGCGGCGTTAGAAATCGATCTCGTTCAAAATTTTCATGATTTCCATACGGTGCGTTGTCCCGAGCTTTGCGTAGACGGTGCTTACGTAGTTGCGTGCGGTCTGTTCGGCGACATTCAGATGCTCGGCTATCTGACGGTTGTCGAGGGCCTGGGCGATTAGGTGCAGTACTTCGCGCTCGCGCCCCGTGAGCGTTCGGATCGCCTGCACGATCTGCGCCGTCTCGGCGCTGCCGTGGGCGTCGGATCGAAGAAGCTTGACAGCGACGGTCGGGTCAATCTGAATGATCCCGGACTTTACCGCACGAAGAGAGTTTATGAGTTCCACGGGGGGCCGGTTCTTTAGAAGGTAACCGATGGCCCCGTGATTCATGGCCGATCTGACGTACTGGTCATCGTCGAAGGTCGTAAACATAACAATCTTGATCTCAGGGAACTCCGCTGCGATTTCCCGCGCCGCGTCGACTCCACTCATCCTCGGCATTCGCACATCCATCAGGATTATTTCGGGCTTGAGCGATCGAGCGAGCCGCACCGCCTCGCAGCCGTCAAAGCCCATTCCGACAACCTCGATGTCCGAGGCCCTCGCCTCGAGCACGAACTTCAGCCCTTCGACGAAAATTTTCTGATCGTCGACCAGAAGAATCCGGATCATGTCACTCATCGATTGCCTTCTTCAACGGGATGGTCGCGCGTATCCGAAATCCGTTCTTTCCACCTTCCCAAGTGATCGTTCCGCCGTGCCGGGAAACTCGTTCCAACATCCCGTTCAGGCCGATGCCCGGTGCGACCTGACCACTGCCCGCGCCATCGTCGGTCACCAGTATCTTGAGCGAGTCGTCGACAATGGACAGCATGACGTCGACCCGTGTCACGTGCCCGTGACGAAACGAGTTCACGAGGCTCTCTTGAACGAGATGATACACGGTGTAGTCCACGCCCGCCGGAAGCTGGACCGGCACGTTTCCGAAACTCGTCGTCACCTTTATGCCCGTTGCCGTTTGAAAAGTCTGAATCAGCTTCGCGACTGCCGATATCCCATGGAGTAGTGAAGGGCGGTATGAACGAAGCGTGTACAGAGTCTCGCGGATCCGTTCGAGACCTTCCTGTGCATTCTCGCGCGCGGAGTTCAAGAGACGTGTAACGCCAAGCGGGTTCAGACGCGCCATATCGGCTGCCGCCTCCATCAACATAATGTTGTTCGTCAACGTGTACCCAACGACGTCGTGCAGGTCTCTCGATATTCGGTCGCGCTCTCGTTTGGCAACCTCGTCCTCAGCTCGAACAAGGCTATCCTGATACTCCTGGTTGACCCTGGTCAACTGTCCGATGCTCCGGTCGAGGCGGTTGAATCCTATCTGCGTTGAAATCAGTTGCTCTCGATAGTTGGACATGAAGCTCACGGCCAGTGCGATTGCCGCGAGAGCCAGCGGAATCCCTACCAGTGTCGGTAGCGATGCAAGCGGAAGCAATATGTGCGCGCCGGACGCGTGTGCGCGCGCAAGACTCGACACCAGAATACCACCGACCGCAAATCGAGCGTTCACGGGAAAACGTTCGTAGAGGCCAACGGGAATGAATAACGCGGAGCCAAGGAGGAAATCGAGAACAGGGTGTCCCCAAAAAAACCCTTGGAGCGCAGAGTAGACCAAAACGTGACACGCAAATCCAATCCGCGTTTGTCTGGCGCTCGGCGAAAACGCTCCGATCCAGACCAGACAGAACGAGATCGCCAGAAAAATCCACAGAAAATCAACCTCGGAGGCATGGAGATCGATTCGGGATGCGGGTTGAAGAAATGCCAGCAGGATGAGCAGATGGACAATCACCGAATAGGAGGAGACCGCTACAATCGGCCCGGGAACCCGTTTCACTTACGAAACATAGGGCGCGGCGCCCGGCACTGTCAATACCGGCATCGGACTCATTTCAGCACGGCGAGCTCGTCGAGCGGGCAGGCTCCGTGCGGCGGGCGGCCGAAATCCGGAATCTCAAGCAACTCACCTCCGCGTCGCGACGACTCGTGCGCGACTATACCCGGTGCGTTGAGCCGCGCCGCGAACCAGACGTTGTTCGGCGGTAGTTTGGTCGTCTCAAGCGATTCCACAAAGTCCTGAACCAGAAACTGGTGCGATCCGCAGTGACCGTTTGGCAGACCGACGAATTCTTTCGGAAGCCGCCGGACGTCGTGAACCCACGATACACCGAGATGAGTTCGCCCGAGGTACTCTCGCGGCAAGTTACCAAGATTCTCCTCGGTGATTACTTGACCGTCATACGTACGAATGTTGCTCACATCCTTGTGTTGTCGCGTCACCGCCTTCGCCGTATTGTCCCAGTCT
>PXBQ01000179.1 GCA_003566875.1 Spirochaetaceae bacterium
AGTTCCGTGGTGATCGTCTCACGCCGGCGACGGACATCCTCAGCGATTAGGAGTTCCTGTCGGACAGGAACTCACGGGAGATTACGGGAGGTTGACCGGCAATCCTGTTCGGATTATGCTTTTCGACGAACTCACCGAAAAGCATTTGTTTCTCGCACGAGGAGGCAGAGATGTACCAGTTATTCTTTTTGTCGGTAGCTACGAACCTCGTCGCGGGTATGACGCTTATCCTGATCGCGTATCTTGAGCGTGTCGACGCGCCGTTCGCGTTTGCTCTCCGGCTGGGAGGAGTTCTGAGCGAGCGTCGGAACACCATAAGGATCGTGGCGATCGTTATCGGTGTTTTACATTTTTTCGTCCTGCGTCTGCTGTTCCTTTAGGTCTCGTTCCAGTGTCCGCGAAGCCGTCGGTCTCGACCGCGGCGATCATCCGCCGCGGAGATGAGCTCCTTGTCGGGCTGCGTTGGGCGGGCGGAGACGTCGGCGATCGGTGGGAGTTTCCGGGAGGAAAGGCGGAGCCGGGCGAGTCGCCCGAAGCTGCGCTACGGCGCGAACTGCGCGAAGAACTCGGGATCGACGCGGAAATCGGCGCGGAGATCGGTGAGACCCGTTTTTCGCACCGCGGCAGGGAGATCCGGCTGGTGGCATTCGAGGTTACGACGTGGACCGGATCGCCTCAAACGCGCGAACACCGTACCCTTCGGTGGGTAGCGGTTGCCGAACTCGAGCGGCTTGCGCTTGTCGAGTCGGACCGACGGCTGTATGGGAGACTTATTGAATCGGGTTTTTTCGATACGCTCCGGTAGTCCCCGGCGACTGTTCGCCGCTGCGACGCTCTACGCGATGATGGTGCCGGGCGGGACGATCGCGTTCTTCGGTATGATGATGATTCCGTCGCGCACGTAGTGGTGCTCAAAATCACCATCCTCGGGTGTACCGTCCGATGTGCCGATGCGCGTGCCGTCGCCGATCCGCGCGTTTTTATCGATTATTGCCCGTCGCACGACTACGTCGCGTCCGATGCCGATATCCGGTATCCCGTTACGCCGGTTTTCCGCGCGGTCCTCGGCCGTCTCGTAGTGGTCTGCGCCCATGCAGATCACTCCGTCGAGATGTGATCCGGATTCTATGAACGTTCGTATCCCGACGATCGAACCGTGAATCGTTGCGTTCGTGATCACGCAACCGTCTGCTGCGAGCGAACGTGACAACTCGCACCGGTTGAATTTCGACGCGGGCAAATCGCGGCGATGCGTATAGATCGGCGCATGCTCGTCGTAGAAGTTGAAGTCGGGATTGATAGTCGCGAGGTTTATGTTCGTTTCGTAAAACGACTTGATCGTGCCGATGTCTTCCCAAAACCCGGTGTAAACGTACGGAACGACCTTCATCTGCGATATCAGCATCGGGATGACCTCTTTGCCGAAGTCCGTGAACTGGTTGTTCAAGGCTTTCTCAAGTGCCTCGGCCTTGAAGAAGTAAATCCCCATCGACGCGAGGTACTCTTTACCGGCCGCGAGCTGTTGTTTCTCCGGATGAAGGTTCTCGGGTATTTTCATGGCTGAGATGTCGACCGATAGGGGAGGCTTCTCGGTGAACGCGTTGATCTGCCCGTCCTTTTCTACGGTCAAAATACCGAAGCCCACCGCGGCTTCTCGTGTCACGGGAGTCGTCGCGACCGTCACGTCCGCGCCCGACTCAAGATGGTGTCTATAAAAGTCGGCTAGATCCATCCGGTAGAGCTGATCTCCCGACAGGATCAGGTAGTCGCTCGGGTTTTGCGTCCGGAAGTGAACGAAATTTTTCCGGACGGCATCCGCGGTTCCCTCGTACCAGCCCGAGTGATCGAAGGTCTGCTCGGCCGCGAGAATCTCGACGAAACCGCGCGTAAACGAGTCGAAAATGTAGGTGTTCGCGAGGTGCAGGTGAAGCGATGCCGAGTTGAACTGCGTGAGGATGTAAATCTGTTTGAACCCCGCATTGATGCTGTTCGAGATTGGGATATCGACGAGCCGGTACTTCGCGCCGAACGGCACGGCGGGTTTTGCCCGGTTTTTCGTCAAAGGGTAGAGGCGCGTACCTTTTCCGCCTCCCATGATGATCGACAAAACGTTGTTCATAACTATCCTCTTGCCGTATTGTATGGTCACGAGAGTAGTGCGGTCAAGGAAATTACGCCAGGAACCGGGAATTTCGCCAGGATCTCATTGACAGCGATCGGTCGACGTGAGTACGCTTTCGCGGGAGGGCGGCGGATGAGTCGGATACCACAGGTGATCGAAGATCTGCGCGCGGACGCGGCGTTCATGGAGTGCGTGACGCGCTGGGAGACTATTCCCTCGCGCGAGGGAGTATACGCTCCGCTTCCCGTCGATATCGATCCACGCATATCTTCTGCGCTCGCCGGCAAGGGCATCACGTCGCTTTTCACGCATCAGGCCGATGCGTACGCGACGGCACGATCGGGGCGCGACGTTGTCGTCGTGACCCCCACGGCGTCGGGGAAGACGCTGTGTTACAACCTTGCCGTGATGCAAACCGTGCTCGAGCGGCCGGAAACCCGCGCTCTGTACATCTTCCCGACAAAGGCACTCTCGCAGGATCAGCAATCGGAGTTGAACGAGAATATCATTCTCGGCGACGCTCCGGTCAAAGTCGCGACGTACGACGGGGATACTGCGAGCTCGCTCCGTGCATCGGCGCGCGACTCAGGCCAGATTATCATCACAAATCCGGACATGCTTCACGTCGGGATTTTGCCGAATCACACAAAATGGGTGAAGTTTTTTCGGAACCTGGAGTACATCGTCGTAGACGAACTGCATATGTACCGCGGTGTTTTTGGATCTCACTTGACGAATCTCTTTCGTCGGTTGAAGAGAATCGCGGCGTTCTACGGAGCGTCGCCGACATTCGTCTGTTGTTCGGCGACGATAGGAAACCCGCAGGAACTCGCCGAACGCGTACTAGAGCGTCGGGTCGAGCTGATCGATCGCAACGGCGCGCCATCGGGCGAGAAGCACATCGTGCTGTACAATCCGCCGCTGGTCGACAGGGTTCAGGGAATCAGGGCGGGCGTCGTGAATGAATCGCAGAAATTGGCGCTCCGCTTTCTAACCGCCGGTGTGAAGACGATCGTTTTCGCGCGATCGCGCGTGCGTACCGAGTTGATCGCGAGCTACATCAACCGTTCGCTCGCGAACGTCTATACGGACAACGCGCGCATCACCGTCGAGTCGTACCGCGGCGGGTATCTGCCGAATGAACGTCGCGCGATCGAAAAAGGGTTGCGCGACGGAACTATCCACGGAGTCGTCTCGACGAACGCGCTCGAACTGGGAATAGATATCGGTGGTCTCGACGCGGCAGTATTGGCGGGATTCCCGGGTTCGATCTCTTCGGCGTGGCAGCAGGCCGGGCGCGCGGGTAGGCGAAACGCGGTTTCGATCGCGGTTGCCGTCGCCTCGGCGTCGCCGCTCGATCAGTTCATGGCGACGCATCCCGCGTATTTTTTCGGTCGATCGCCCGAGTCCGGGTTTGTCGACCCGGATAACATCTACATCCTGACCGATCATCTGAAGTGCGCGGTGTTCGAGATACCGTTTGCGCGCGACGAGGGCTTCCCGACACCGGTCGATGGGTTGCTCGATGTGCTCGAACAGGAAGGTACGGTCCGGCGGAGCGGGGACAAGTACTACTGGTCCGACCGCGGGTATCCGTCCGAGGGCGTGTCGCTGCGCACCGCAACGAGCGAAAACATCGTTATCGTCGATACGACCAAAGGACGCCATGAAGTAATCGGCGAGATGGACCGCCCCTCCGCGAAGGAAATGTTGTTCGACAACGCGGTGTATATTCATCGCGGCAACCAGTTCAGCGTGACCAAACTCGACCTTGAAAACCGAAGGTGCCTCGTCGAGCAGTCGGACGCCAACTACTACACCGACGCGATTGTGAAACGCGACATCCAGGTCCTCATCGAGGACGAAACTATCCGACTGAGCGGCGTCGAGGTCGTCGTCGCCGATATTCTTGTGCGCAGCAACGTCG
>PXBQ01000048.1 GCA_003566875.1 Spirochaetaceae bacterium
CGGATCGGGACCGCTGAACTCGCTCTCGCCGAAGGCCGCAGCAGCGACGCGCTCAGCGCGTATCGAGAGGTCGTTCGTTTTGCTCCGCATAATCGGAAGGCGCTCCTGTCGCTTTCGCTCGTACACGACTCGCTCGGTGATCGCGACGCGGCGGAACGGTACCTCCTGCTGGCGGTCCAGTACCATCGCGAGGACCCAACGGTTCGCGTCCTCGCGGGCGAATATTATGCGTCAAGAGCGCTGTACGCCGAAGCCGAGAGACACGCGCGTACCGCTATCGCGCTCGACGACGCGCGCACCGACGCGTACCTTCTTCTGGCCGAGATCGTGTATCGCCGCGGTTCACTCTCCGAAGCCGTCGCGGTCGTCGAGACGGTGATCGCACGCGAACCCGACTCGTATCGTGCCTGGTACACCAAAGGTGTGTTGCACAGCGAGGCGGGGGACGCCGAAGCGGCGATCGAGTCGTTCGACCGCGCGCTCCGAATCCGAAACGACGCCGAAATCGCGCGGATCGCGCTCGAGGCGGTCGTACTCGCGGAGTGGGAGCTCGAAGACCCACGACGCGAGCAGTACGCGGCTTACCACTTCAACCGCGCCGATGTTTTTTACCGCGACAATCTCTTTGCGCGCGCGGCGGCCGAGTACCGTCGTGGACTCGTTCTCAATCCGTACGATCGCAACGGACGTATCCGATTTGCCGAGTTGTCGATGAGTCGCGGTTACATCGCCGAGTACGTCGATCAGTTGAGAGTTCTCGAGTCGCTCGGTCACGACGATCAGTTCATTCGCGACCGCATCGAGGCGTTCGAACGCATCGCCGCGGACGCCCCGGCCGCGCGGTGGGGCGTCGATCAATTCCTCGTCGAGCGAGATCGAACTCCCGTGTCGGTTTTCACAATACCGTCCGAAAATCCGCTCGAACACGTGGACGGATCGCGGTTTTTGGTATCTTACTTTCGCGACGTTTTGCTTGGAAGCGAACGGGTAGAGGTGCTCGGACGTGCCGAAAGTGTGGACACGACATCGGAGGCGTTCGCCCGCGCGCGCGCGGCCGGGGCCGCGTACTTCATCATGGTTCGATTCTCCGAGTTCGACCGATCGTTTTCCGTCGTCGCAGATCTACATCACGCGCGGACGGGCGCTCGGATCGCACGATACTCTTCGTCGCGATCCGGCAACGACAGGGTGATTAACGCGACGAGCCGGGTCGCGGAAACACTAACCGCGGAGATGCCCGTGAAGGGCCGACTGCTCGCGAGGGAGCTCGACCGCGGGATCGCAAATGTCGGTTCGATGGACGGCATCGAACCCGACGCGATTGGCGCGATTGTGCGTTCCGGTACGGTATCGTACAGAACCGACGCGCCCGGGTTAACGTACGGTCAAGGCGACTTGGTCGGGGAGTTTCGGATCACCGAGCTCGACGATCTTGTCGCACACGGGACGATACGGCGCGCCGCGTTTTTCGACTTGATAAACGTCGGCGACACGATCATTTTGCCCGCCAAAGCCGAAAATGTCGTGCGTGAAGAGCCGGTTTTCCGTCCCCCGGTGTTCCGGCGTGTCTCCGCGGTGCGTTGACACGTGCAAACCAACCATTTATAGTACAAGGAATACCGGAGACAAAGAATCAGGGGGAAAGTATGAAGGTAGCTATCAATGGTTTTGGGCGCATTGGGCGTCTTGTATTTCAATCAATCGTAGAAAAGGGACTGCTAGGAAAAGAAGTTGACGTCGTTGCCGTTGTCGATATTTCGACGGACGCCGCGTACTTCGCGTATCAGTTGAAGTACGACTCCGTCCATGGGCGGATGAAGGCCGACATCGGATCGATGAAATCCGATTCATCGCTTCAGGAAGACGATGTCCTTGTCGTGAACGGCCACAAAGTCAAGTGTGTCGGTGCGACAAAGAACCTCGCAGATCTCCCATGGAAAGAGTTTGGAGTCGAGTACGTTATCGAGTCGACCGGCTTGTTCGTCGAGAAGGAAAAGGCGGAAGGCCATATTGCGGCCGGAGCGAAAAAGGTCATTATCTCGGCCCCCGGCAAAGGCGACATGAAGACGCTCGTGATGGGTGTCAACCATGAGATCTATGATCCCGCGGCGGATCACGTCGTCTCGAACGCGAGTTGCACGACCAACTGTCTGGCACCCGTCGTTCACGTTCTTCTCAAAGAAGGGCTCGGCATCGAGGCGGGGCTCATGACGACGATCCACTCGTACACCGCGACACAAAAAACCGTCGACGGACCGTCCAAGAAGGACTGGCGCGGTGGACGCGCTGCGGGAATTAACACGATTCCTTCGAGCACGGGCGCGGCAAAGGCCGTCGGTTTGGTTCTCCCCGAAACAAAAGGGAAGTTGACCGGCATGGCGTTTCGTGTCGCTACCGCCGACGTATCGGTGGTCGACTTGACGGTCCGCACCGAGAAAGACACGTCGATCGAAGAGATCGACGGGCTTCTGAAGAAGGCTTCGGAGACATACCTGAAAGATATTCTCGGATACTGCAACGAAGAGTTAGTCTCGACCGACTTTATCCACGATGAGCGCTCGTCGATTTACGACTCGCTCGCGACGGTGCAGAACAATCTGCCCGGCGAGAAACGCTTCTTTAAGATCGTGTCGTGGTACGACAACGAGTGGGGGTATTCATGCCGCGTCGTCGACCTTCTTCGGTACATGGCAAAGAAGTAGATCTGTTCGATCTCAGGAATCATCCCGTCGCGGTCGCTCCTGACCGCGGCGCGTCTTCGTTTTTTGGAGAGTTGTATGATCAAGACCATTAAGGACGTAGAGTTATCCGGAAAGCGCGTGATAATGCGCGTAGATTTCAACGTTCCGCTCGACGACGCGGGCCGGGTAACGGACGCGACTCGAATCGAGGCATCGATGCCGAGCATCGAGTACATCCTCGAGAAGGGCGCCGCGCTGATTCTCATGAGTCATCTTGGCCGCCCAAAAGGTGAGCGCAAAACCGAGTTCAGCCTGAAACCCGTATTCGAGGAGCTGAAAACGCGGCTTCCGTCCGCGACGGTGCTTTTTGCCGACGACTGTATCGGAGCGGAGGTAGAGAAACTCGCGGGTACGCTCAAGCCGGGGTCGGTCCTTCTTCTCGAGAACCTACGGTTCCATAAAGGAGAGGAGAAGAATGATCCCGAGTTCGCGAAATCTCTCGGCGCGCTCGCGGACGTCTACGTGAACGACGCTTTCGGGACTGCACACCGCGCGCACGCGTCGACCGAAGGCATCACCAAGCACCTGCCGTCGGTGGGTGGTTTTTTGATCGAAAAGGAAGTCGCGTTTCTTGGCGGAGTTCTGGAAAACCCGGAGAAACCGTTCGTCGCGGTCATCGGTGGCGCGAAGGTCTCGACCAAGATCGCGGTTCTCGAAACGTTGCTGACAAAATGCACGACGCTCGTGATCGGCGGTGGGATGGCGTACACGTTCCTCAAGGTCCAAGGGCATACGATCGGGAAGTCTCTCGTTGAAAACGAGTACCTCGAAACGGCTCAGAAACTGCTTGACGCGGCCGGGAAGGCCGGCGTCGAGGTCTTGCTACCGACGGACCATGTCTGCGCAACCGAATTCTCCGAGAAGGCCGAACCGGTACGCGTCGACGCGGTCGATATACCCGATAATCTACTCGCGCTCGACGTCGGTCCAAAGACCGTCGCGGCGGTGGTATCGCGCATAGCGGACGCAAAGACGGTCGTCTGGAACGGCCCGATGGGTGTATTTGAGTTCGAGACTTTCGCCGAGGGCACGCGCAAGACCGCCGAGGCGATCGCGGTATGTCCCGGGACGACCGTGGTCGGTGGCGGAGACTCGGTCGCGGCGGCGAACAAGTTCGGACTCGCCGATAAGATGAGTCACGTCTCGACAGGAGGCGGCGCGTCGCTTGAGTTCCTCGAGGGGAAAACCCTTCCGGGGATAGTAGCCCTTGAGGCCTGAACGCATAAAGAGCGTAAAGACACGTGACGAAGATACAAGAAGAAGGAAAAATGAGACGAGAATTTATCGCGGGTAACTGGAAGATGAACACCGTGACGAAAGAGGCCACGGCTCTCGCTGCAGCCGTCGTGAAGGCGGCCGACGGTGTTTCGCACCGCGTCCTGATCGCGCCGCCGTTTACGGCGCTGCACGCGGTTGCGCCGGTCATCTCGGGAACAAACGTCGAACTCGGCGCGCAGAATGCCTCTTGCGAGCTCTCCGGAGCGCACACGGGGGAGATATCGGTCACTATGCTCGCGGATCTCGGCGTCACGGTCGTGATTCTCGGTCATTCCGAACGCCGACAGATTTACGGTGAGACCGACGAGCTCATCAACAAGAAAATCCACACCGTGCTCGCTGCGGGGCTCGAGGTGATTTTCTGCGTCGGCGAGACTCTCGGCGACCGTGAGGCCGGGCGCGCGGTCGCCGTTGTCGAGGAACAACTCAAAAACGGCCTCGTCGGCGTCGATGCTTCACAGCTGTCGCGTTTGACTCTTGCGTACGAACCCGTTTGGGCGATCGGTACGGGAAAGACCGCAACCCCCGAGGATGCCGACGATATTCACGCGGCCGCTCGAAAAACGGTCGCGGCGATGTACGACGCGGAGCTTGCCGAGAAACTGGTTATTCAGTACGGCGGCTCGGTCAAGCCCGACAATGTACGCGAACTCATGGCGAAGCCGAATATCGACGGCGCGCTCGTCGGCGGCGCGTCGCTCTCGGCGGATTCGTTCGCCCCGATCGTTCGCTTCAATTCATAAAATAGGTTGGTACGTGGTATGGGAATATTAAGCATTCTTCTGATGGTTCTTTTCATTATCAGCGCGCTGCTACTCATCGCGCTCGTCCTGATCCAGGATGAGGGCGGCGAAGGTCTCGGCGGCATTTTTGGCGGCGGCGGATCCCAGCAGGTCGGAAACCGCTCGGGGAACATCCTCACAAAGACGACCGGTGTGCTCGGTGCTATTTTTCTCTTCAGTTCGTTCGGTCTGGCGTGGTTGAACCGCACACCCGAGACCGGCGATATCGAACGCGCTGCGCGTGAGATTGAGGGCGACGTTCAACCGATCGAGTGGTGGCTTGTCCCCGCTGACGAAGAACCCGTAGATGACGGGTTCGAGTTGTTCCAGGATCCCCCAACGGTCGACGAGAGCGAGGAATGAGAGTCGCCGTAGTTTTCGTCCCAGGAAAAAACCGCGACAAACTTTTGTCGATTTCGAAAGCGCTCGCACGAGGCATCGAGTCGAACGGTCATCGAGTCGACCTTGTCGACGCGGGCCGGGACGTTAACACGAAGCTCACGATTTTTGAGTATATTGCCGTTGGGACGCAACCTATCACATTCTTCACGGGTAAGGTACCTGACCGCCTGTCGATGTTTCTGAAGAACGCGGGGATGGTCGTCGGCAAAAAGTGTTTTGCGTTCACGACAAAAAAAGGGCTTGGCACCGACAAAGCCTTGAGCCGAACGATGAAAACGATGGAGGCGGAGGGGATGTTCCTTCGCTTTTCGGAGATCTTGAGTTCGGAAGTCGAGGCCGAAGAGATTGGTAAACGGCTGAAAATTTCGTAGCGACAACGTGTTGTCGGTACACCGCTCGGGAAGTGGGACCAGAATCGGAATATACGGTGGAAACGTATTACTCTCTACTGCGCGTAGATGTTGACTCAACCAGGGAAGAAATAAAACGCGGATTTCGTCGCCGCGCCAAAGAACTACACCCGGACGTACGATCACACGATAAAAACGCCGCGGAAAAAATGCGTACGCTGATACACGCGTACGAGACGCTGATGGATCCGATTATGCGGCGGCAGTACGATCTGACACATCGTATAATGCCTGCCGAGTTCCGGTTTGACTATCGTGCGTTTCTCCGTGCGCAAACCGATGCTACGAACAGGAGCAAATTGATTTTTTTCGAGCTTCTTCACAGCAACCCCGATGACGCAATCGAGATATACGAGAGTCTGCTCCGAACGGTCCCGTCGTACGATCTGTCCGAACACATGGACCGTGAAGACTACATGGACTGCGCTTTTTTGCTCGCCGAGGAGTATGAGAAGCGTGATTTTTTCGTGCGAGCGTACGAGCTATACGTTTCAACCGTGATTCTTGAGTTCGAGAGCCCGTATTTCCGACACTTCTTCGAGGATGTCACGTCTCGGCTCCGATCGCTTGTATGTCACAAGATGCCGGGTGAGGTTCCTGTCGAGACGGCCCGTCGATTTCTCAGCGAGCTGCTGTCGCTTCCGTTACCGCGAAAAGATATCGCGATGTACCATAAAAGGCTCTCGGAGATTTTTATCGAGACCGAACAGTATCGCATGGCCGAGCGCCATTTGAAAAAAGGGCTCGCTCTCGACAAAAAGCTTGCCGGCGCGAAAAAAATCCGCGAGAAGCTTGATTCCCGCGTCGCCGTGCGTGTTGGGTAAATCATTCGTGGAAATCAAACAAAAGCTGACGCGAGCCGATTATTGTGGTAAATTTTTACTCGACGAGCGTTCGTGCAATCAGATTCGTCTATGGAAGGTAAAATGATACAATGTATTCTCCGTAAAAAGGCCGCCGTGCTCGCGTTCTTCATCGTCACAATGGTCGGTAGTTCGCTTTACGCACAGGTACTCGATATGCCCGTCGCGGTCGTGCGTTTGACCGAGACCGTCAACATCGGTCAACGGGAGCTCCGGCGTCAGGTGCAAATTCTAGAACAGCAGTTGCAGCAGACGCTCTCGCTTGAGGACAGAAAAGAAGTCTTGGACGCCCAGGTCGGCGAGGTTCTGATCCTCCAGGCTGCGGCCCGCGACAACATCCGTGTCTCGCAGACCGAAATAGACCAGGCGATCGCGCAACAGCGCGAACAGCTCGGATCCCCCTCCGAGGCGCAGTTTCGGACGCAAATCGAGAGTCAGACGGGGATGACCTGGCAGCAGTACCAGGACCAGATCAGAAAACGACTCATCCAGGAGAAGTACATCGTCGAAAAAAAGGGCGCCATGATTCGGAACGTTCCTCAGCCGAGCGAAGCCGAGATCCGCGACACGTACGAGGAGAACGCGACTCAGTTCGCGAATCCGGCGATGATACGATTTACGCACATTTTTTTCGACACCCGTGGCGCGTCATCCGAGCGACGCGCGGAGGCTCGCCGGCAGATCGATGACATGAACCGTAGGATCACGTCGAGGCGGGACACATTCCAGGAGTTGGTGAATCGCGCAGTCGACGACCCGAAGTACTCGGCCGGTGATTTTGGTTACCTGCCGCGCGGCGAGCAACAGGTCATAAACGCCCTCGGCCGTTCGTTCGTCGATTCGGTCTTTCGGCTCGAGGTCGACGAGACGAGCGGGATTATCGAATCGAATTACGGGTACCACATCGTTCGGATAACCGATCGGAGGTCTCCGAAGCTTCTCGGCCTCGAAGATCCGTTGCTTCCGGGGCAGAACGTCACTGTCCGAGACCAAATACGGTCGGCGCTGTTCAACAGAAGCCAACAGGAGGCGCTTCAGCGCGCGGTTCGCGAAGTAGTCGACGACTTAAAGCGGCAAGCCGAGATAACCTTGTACGAGCAGAATCTCAGATGGTGAGACGAGAATAATGGGCTCGCGCCGAAAAGGTCGAATCATCGCGTTCCAGGCGTTGTACGGCTGGGACGCAACGCACAACCCGATCGATTCGGTTCTGGCTTTCGACTGGGTCGACGGGAAAAGAGACGCCGAGGCGTACGACGACACGATCGGGTTCGCGCGGCTCATCACTGCGGGGACTATCGAAAATATCGACGCGGTGGACGATGCGATTAAAGCGCGCCTAAAGCATTGGGATTTCTCACGGCTTTCGCGGGTCGATCTCGCAATTCTGCGAATGAGCGTGTACTGCCTTCTCTATCAAACCGATATTCCACGTTCGGTCACTATCGACGAGGCGATCGATATTGCAAAAGAGTTCGGCGGAGACGGGTCGTATAAGTTCGTTAACGGCGTACTCGACGGCGTCGGCAAGGCCGAAATCGTGTAGCCGATGAGTTCCCGCGCGCCGATCCGCGATACCGTCGTTTTTTTTACGGGCCTCGCTGCCGTCGTCGGCGTGTCATTTTTCATTGTCGTTTCATTGACAACCTCACAAGCGGATCGGGAGTTCGCCGTCGCGGTCACGGAGGCACGAAACGCAATCGCGCGGGCAGAGCACGCGGAAGCGGCTGCTCTTCTCGACCGTGGCGTACTCTACGCTCGGTCGCGGCGAGACTGGGGCGTTCTGATCCGGCTCGCGTACACCGTGTTTGAGCTTTCACACGACGTCGCTTCCCTGTCGCAGATAGCGACACGGGCTTCCGATGCCTTTCCCGAGGAACACCGATTCGCGGAGGTCGCAGCACACGCTCTCGTTCGCGCGGGTCTGTTCGACGATGCCGTATCTTTGATCGATCTACGGCTTGATCCTTCAAACGCGCGTTCGCTCGCAGCGGAGGCGTACCTCGGCGCGGAGCGCTCTCTCGTCGGCGACGATATCGCCGTTCTTACGCGTCTGGGGACGAGCGAAGACGCAGACGAGTTCGCCCTCGCGGCAACCGTAACGAAACGGGACGAGTTCCGAATAAACGAGGCGTTGCTTCGTGCGCGTGATGGGCGGATCGCGCTCGCGTACGACGCCGTACACAGCGCCACGGTACCGGAACGCCTGGTCGCGCTGCTCGCGTACGATGCGGGCGAGTTTGAGTCGTTTCACGCGATCTTGCGGCGCGCGCCGCCGGAGCTCGCGTTTTCTTCGGAGATGATGCTTCTTCAGGGTGACGTACGTGTCATCCAAGACCACCCGGACGAGGCGTTTCCTTTTTACGACGAGGTCGCGACGGTAGATCCCTCGTACTCGGTCGTGCCTCACCTGAATCGGGCGGGCCTACTGCAGCCCGACTCGCGGCAGGAACGAACTCTACTCGAAGCATGGAGTCGTTACCCAGCCGACCTCCGCGTTGTTCACGCCGTGGCGGCATTCTACGCGCGCACCGACCGCAGTGCCGAGGCACTTGCAGTGCTCAGGAACCCGGAGACACGTGAGCTCGCACGCGACAGGCTCGCCGCGCTCGAGTTCATCGCGACGTATTCGCGCGAGAACCCCGCCCGGTACCTCTCGAGGCTTTGGATCCTTCATAACGAACGGCCGTCGGACGCCGACGTTGCCGCGCTTCTCGCGTCGAGCCTCTACGCGTTCCGCGACTTCGAAGGGCTTCGTATGCTGATCGATAGAGCCGAGGAAGGTCTATGGACCGCGTTATACCGCGGCGTGATCGCTTTCGAGAAGCGTGACTTTTCGCACGCGGCGTCTGCGTTCGAGGCGGCCTCCGGACGATACTCCGCGTACGGGCTGTACAACGCAGCGAGACTCGCTGAATCGCTCGGACGACGCGAGACGGCAACGCGCCTGTACGATTCGGTAATCGAAACCGGCTCGAACATCCTCGTGTCGCGCGCGTACGCCGGGCGCTCTCGGATCGAGTACGCGAACGGAAACATCACAAACGCACGCCGCGAAATCGAACGGGCGCTCGCGATCGACCCGGAATTTCATGCCGCCGACGTATTTCGCAGATTTCTCGGCGATTGAAGACACCGGTGGATCAATGGTATAGTTTCGCAATCGATGGTCAAACTAAAATCCAACGGACAAATTGACAAAATCCGGGAATCGTGTCGCCTGCTTGTCGCGACGCTGCGCGAACTGCGCGAGATTGTCCAACCTGGGATAACGACTCGCGATATCGACCAAGCTGCGCGCAAGATAATTAAGTCTTTTGGCGGTCGTCCTGCGTTTCTCGGCTACATGGGCTTTCCCGCGGCGATCTGTACCTCGGTTAACGAAGAAGTAATCCACGGAATCCCGAACAAAAAACGACTCAAAAACGGCGATATCGTCAGTATCGATTGTGGGATCGAGTACGACGGGTTTTTCAGCGATTCCGCCCTCACTGTTCCCGTCGGGCGTATTCGCCCGGAAATCGAAAGGCTCATGCGCGTCACGTACGAGAGCCTGATTCTGGGAATCGAAGCGGCGAAGTTCGGTAATCGAATGAACGACATCTCCCGCGCAATCTTTGAGCACAATCGCGCGGAGGGCTACGGCATCGTACACGAATACTGCGGACACGGTGTCGGTTTCGAAATTCACGAAGAGCCTCAGGTTCCCAACTACGTCGGCCGTGGCCCAAACCCGCGGCTGAAATCGGGGATGGTGCTCGCGATAGAACCGATGATTAACCTTGGCGGCGACGACGTCGACGTTCTCGACGACGACTGGACTGTCGTCACATCCGATCGATCGATCTCGGCGCATTTTGAGCACACGATCGCGATAACCCGCGAAGGGACCGAAATTCTTACACCGTGGGACTCTGAAGACCTCCCGTTCCAGACCGACGCGAAGCCCGAAGCCACCGTGAACACCGACCAAAACGTGACGAAAACGCTGTGAGAAGGGTATATTGAGTGGGGAGAGATGATATGTCGCAAAGCGTTTTCTATTCGCGCCGTTTTTTTTTGTTTAACCTTGTTCTGAGCGGCTTGATTCTGGGGTTTGTTCTGTCTGTCGTGATGTTCTCGTGCTCGACTCAAATTCGCCCTGGTTCGCGTGTCGAGGCGCAAGAAACGCAGCCGGCACCGACGGTTCAGTCGCTCGAAGACTTGCAGAGCTCATTCCGATACGTCGCCGACACGGTCCTTCCGAGCGTCGTGCAAGTCACGGTTCGTGAGCTTCGTACCTCGGCCGACTCGTCGGACGAAACTCGCCCATGGTATGACTTTTTTTTCCGCGATCAGGATCGATTTGATGCCCCGAGTCCACGATCGCAGGGGCTCGGCTCGGGCGTCATCGTTCGAGCGAACGGCGACACGTTTTACGTCTTGACCAATAACCACGTCATAGGCAACGCGAACGATATCCGGGTCGTGCTGGACGACGACCGCGAGTTCCCGGCACGCATGATCGGCGGCGACACCCGGATGGATCTCGCTCTGCTGTCGTTTGAGTCGCAGGATCGGGATATTCGCCTCGCGCGTCTCGGCGATTCGGACACAATGCACGTCGGTGATTGGGTCATGGCGATCGGATCACCGTTCGGTTTCCAGTCGACGGTCACCGCGGGAATTGTGAGCGCGCTCGGAAGACGGGGCGGCCCCGCACAGAATATCAGCGACTTCATCCAGACCGATGCGGCGATAAACCAAGGGAACAGCGGTGGTGCGCTGGTGAACCTCGCGGGCGAGGTAGTCGGCATCAACACGTGGATCTCTTCGCAGACCGGCTACAACGCGGGACTCGGCTTCTCGATTCCGATCAACAATGCCCGCCGCGCAATCGACGATTTTATAACGCGAGGAGCGATCCAGTACGGATGGCTCGGCGTCAGCATCAGAACGGTTTCGGGATCGTTCGCCGAAGAACTCGGCGTCGCGCGTGAACGTGGCGCACTGGTGATGAACGTCTTTCTCGACGGTCCCGCGTTTCGTGACGGTTTGCTTCCGGGGGATTTCATCACGTCGATAAACGGACGCGCGGTCCGCGACTCCGATGAGCTCGTACTGGTCGTCGGAAATCTACCGGCAGGCGAGACGGCCGAGTTCACCGTCATCCGGCAGACCGAGCGAACGACCGTTCCGGTCACGATTGCGTTGCGCGATGAGAGTACGGTCGGGCGCGCAGCGAACTCATGGCCCGGAATGACACCGTTTCCCATCACCCCCGAACTCCGGCGCGAAATGGATATTGGCCGTACCGAGGGGATCGTCGTCGACGATGTGGACCCCCGTGCACCCGCAGGAGTCGCGGGACTCCGAGTTGGAGACCTCGTAACCGCGATCAATGGTCGGAGAATAACCTCGGTTCTCGGATTCTATCAGTATATGAACGAACCTGCCGTCGACGAACTTGCGTTTACAGTTATGCGAAACGGCGATCGGCTCGAAATCAAAATAATGCGGTGATGAATGGAAAAAGAATTTCTTCCTTATGAGTACGTTCGTAACAATGCGCTGAAGCTTGCGCATCGTATTCACGGTGACGGTTTCGTTCCGGATGTGATCTACGTCAGTCTCCGCGGTGGAGCGTATCTTGGAAACGTGATCAGCGAGTACTTCAAGATCGTGCGTCGCGGAACGCGACCGGTGTTCTACGCCGCTGTGGTCGCGCGTTCGTACACAGACATTCATACGCGCGAGAGAGTAATGGTCGACGGATGGACGTACGACTCCGAGTACCTCCGCAGCGGGGACCGTGTTCTGCTGATCGACGACATCTTTGATTCCGGTCGGACGATCAACCATCTCGTCGGGATTATCCTCGAAAAAGGCATACCACGCGAGGACATCAAGATCGCGGTGCACGACTACAAAATTCGCGACTACGTGACCGACGTTATGCCGATTCACCCGGACTACTTCTGCCGCAAACACGTGATAGAGTCCCCCGAACGTGATAACTGGATTCACTACTTGAGCCACGAGCTAGTCGGCTTGTCGTGTGAAGAGATCGAGAAGAACTACGGATCGGACCCGGAAGTCGTGAGGATCCTCAAGGACGTGATGCGGCGATGAGATCGATCGGACCGAGACTCACGGTGTGTTTCGCGTTGATCGTATTTGGTAGGATGGCGCTCGATGCGCAGACCACGGTCCGCTTTTCGGCTGTTCCGGGTGAGTACGCCGAAAACGTCGAACTCACGATCACCTCACCCGAGGTTGTCGAGTACCGATTTGAAGGTTCGGACCGCTTTGTCGAGTACACTCGGCCGCTCGAACTCACCGCGCTCGCGGGTGAAAGCCGTCTCTACACCATTTTCGTTCGTACGGCAGGGCACGAGAGTTCCGTGTCGTACCGGATCTCGCGCATCCCGCCGTCGACACCCATATTCGAGCCGCCGCCCGGCCGCTACCGCGATCCGGTCGAGGTACGATTCATCGTCCCTGAACAACAGTCGGTCTTCTACTCGCTCGAGGAGACAACGGCACGATTCCTCGAATGGGACGGTACTCCGATCACGATCGGTGAATTTGACCAACAGCGGCCGCCGACGACCGGTGCGGCATCGCGTGAGCACACGATTCGCGCGTACTCCCGCGATCCCGCTGGTCGAGTCACGTCGACAACGAACGCGACGTATGTAATCGAGCCGGATCTTCAGTCTCCGTCCGAGCCGGCCGCCGATACCGGTCCACCGAGAAAAACGGACCGACCTGTGTTCGATTCCGATCTTCCGGCCCCCCGCGTTTCCCTCGACCTTCGCACCCCGGCAGGCCCCGCGTACTTTTCCGTCGATCCGCCGAACGGCAGTACCGCCGTTTTTGTGGTACTCAATAACGAGACGGAGGTCGAACCCGACGCCGGTTCGCCTGAGATCCGCGGCGAGCACGCGGTCCGGGTTCCGTGGGGCATGCGGCGCGACTTCATGCTGGTATTCCGCACACGAACCGACGACGGTGTGCTCTCAAGCGATACCGAACGGATTTCTTTTTCCCTCGACCGAGTACCACCCGCACGGCCGGAATTTGCGGTCGGAGAGCCCGATTTCTCCGTTTCGATCGAGGAGGTAACCGGTACCGTTTTTTTCCGCGTGGAGGCCGACTATCCCGACGTACCCGGCACGACCGCCGGTTTTGTTCGGTACGAGCAACCGTTTCATCTCGCTCCGTTTATCGACGAGGTACCGATCCGATACGCGGTCGCGGCGTATTCACGCGGCAAGAACGGTTTGATCGGTCCGATCGCAAAAACCGAGTTTTCGGCGACGCTGCCGATTTCATACCGTGTCGCCGACGATAGCCGCGACGATCTATCGCCGCCGATACCGATCGGAATCGACAACGGCGCAACATACCCCGGTGCGGTTACGGTACGCGTAGCGTCGACGGCAGATACCGTCGTACGTTACGCGATCTCCGACAACGATCACCCCGATCCGTTTGGCCCCGATGGTGCGCTGTATCGAACCCCGGTTACGCTGGCCGGGAAAAACGACGCGATTACCGAGTATAAACTCCGTTTCGCAGCCGTGAACACCGCGGGAGAAATCGCGTTGTCCGAGATCTACACGATCGCGATCGACCGCCGTGTACCCGGACCTGTCGCGGTTCTTGCATTCGATACGAAGACCGAAAAGCCCGTAGTCGCGACGGCGAACCCAGTCCGTCTCGAGATGATCGCGGATCTTGGTGAGATCTTTTACGAAATTGAACACGACCGAGTCGCTCCACCTCCGGACCGGAACTCGCCACGATACGATGGCCCATTCAAGCTCGACGTCACGGCCGGTGCGACGGCAACCACGTTCAGCATTAGGGCGGTTGCGATCACGCCGTCCGGTACGTGGGGGCGAATCACCGATCCGGTACGCGTTGTTATCGACCGAAGAGTACCACCCGACCCGCCGGCACCTGTCGTTGAGCACGACTCAACAGGCGCACGAGGTTTGATCTCTTGGCCGACACACCCTGATTTCGGACTCGATTACCGATTTCTCGGTCCCGAGTCGCCGAGTGACACGTTTAGTGCGTACGAGGCTCCGGTTTCGTGGGAGATCCCTCCGGGTCGCGACGAAGTTACCGTCGAGTACGCGCTGTCGTCTCCACTCGGGGCGATCGGCCGGCCGGTTCAAACGACGATCCGTAAGCTTTCGACTGCGCCTGCTCCGGTTCTGAGCGGCGTAGAACCAGGAGCTGTTTCCAACACGCGCGTGACGGTTGTGGCCGAATCCGACACGGGAGTCGTTCGTTTTGAGCTCGCGCGCGACGGTCGGCCTAATCGCGTCACCGAGTACTCGCGGCAACTGCCCGACCAACTCGAACTCGACGTCGAGCCCGGTGAACGCGCGAAGTTCACGCTCGCAGCGCGAACCTTCGTCGAGGGACGACGTCCTTCGGAAACGACGACGCTCGAGTTTGCGATAAATAAAGCGCCCCCACCGCCGCCGGAAATTCTCGGAGTCGTGCACGGCGGGCACTACCAGGAAGCCCGAGACGTGTCGCTTGCGCCGTCCGATGAAGACGCTTTTTTCTCGGTCATTACTCACACAGGTACGCCCACCGACGATGATTTTGCACCGTATGAAGGTCCGATCACGCTTCATCCGGTCGACGGCGATATCGTTCGCTATCGTGTCGATGCGTTCGCACGTGATGCCGCCGGGAATACGAGTCGGCGCGCAACGACGACAGTACAGTTCGACGCGAACGTCGTGTACGTCGCGCCCGACGGACGCGACACCGCGGAAGGCACGAGCGACTCTCCGTTTCAAACGATAGCAGCCGGTATCGCGGCCGCTGAAACCTACGGGCAACGAACGGTTTACCTCGCTTCGGGAACCTACCGGGTGTCGTCGCCGATCGAGATCGCCGGTCGGATCTCGATCATCGGTAGCCGCGCCCGCAACAACTGGGATAGAAACGGCACACAGTCGCTCATCGTAGCGGATCACGATAGCTCCGCGTTTAAAATTCTCACCGATGGGGTCGAGCTGACCGACCTTTCGATCTCCTCGACGAACAGTCCGGCACTTGAGATCGTAAACGACGCGGGAGTCGCGGTCACTCGTGGACGGTTCACCGCACACTCGACCGTTGTCGCAAACGACGGAGGAGTGTTACGCGTCGACGGCGCCCGTATCGAATCGTCCGGAATCGATCACGGCGCGGCGCTAACGGTATCGAACGGGACGGTGTCATTCACCGGAGGAGAGATTTTGGCGCGTGGGCAAAACGCGCGCGCGTTGCTCGCGACTAACTCCGAGTCGTTGTTCTGGAGCAGTTCGATTGTTGTGAGCGGATCCGACGAGTACGTTACCGCGATCTCGGTCTTCGGTGGGCATTTCGAAGCCGGCGGCGTTCTGATTCTTGCATCGGCCCAACTCGGCTCGACCGCGATTCGGTCCGACGGGGCAACGGTATTTCTTGAGGCGTCACGCGTACACGCGAGCGCAACCGGTGACTTCGCGTACGGTGTGTCTCAGAATGGCGGGACGACGCGGCTCGACAACTCGATTCTGACGGCAACCGGCGGCACCGACTGTGTCGGTGTGCTCGTACGCGGCGGAGGCACCTTTGAGGCGACGAACGTCGTACTCGGAACCACGGGCGACGAAACGCTGAGTTATGGAGTGTGGCTCAGATCGGGTGGAGCGGTGCGAGTTCGTAATTCAATTCTTCTCGGCGACGGGACCGCAATTGCGCACGAAGGTGCTACACGCGAGATTGCAGTCGTCGGCACGTACTTCGGGGGTTGGGACTCGGTCTACGCCGTCGAGAGCGGCTCGTTCGGCCGTGTCGACAGCGTGCGTGGGACCGAGGCTCTTGACGCGCGCGACGACATCGATGCGTTTCTGAATCTGGATGGGCCACGCGACGTTCTTGACGCCGCTTTCAATCCGCTCGTCGAGTTCCTGTCGACTTCCGGAGTTCCGGCCGAAGCGCGGTCGTTCGCGGAGATCAGCGGACCACGGCCACCGGCCGGTGCGCGTGTCGACGAGATCCCGTCACTCCCAAATCCACGAAACTGAGTCGTCGTCGACGTTTCTGCGCCACAACCCTCGGTTCGTGAGGATGAAAATATCGTCGCCGTTTGGCGCCGCAAAAAATCCTCCGAGCACTTCGGCGTTCCTGAGCGCTGCAGACTCGTACGCTTGACCGGTCGCCACCGCCGGAGTCCCTCCGAGATCGGAGACCGCAAGCGTGTACACGCCACGACGCGCGCCGAGGTATACGGTATCTCCGATCGCCGCGACCGATGGAAAGCGGGTGTCGGCCACGGCCTCCGACAGCAACCACGTGGATCCGCCGTCAGTCGAGTAGGCGACCTTCCCGGC
>PXBQ01000556.1 GCA_003566875.1 Spirochaetaceae bacterium
CATGTTCGACGGCGGCATGGCCGAAGAGTTCTTTGAGGACATGCTTTATGAACAGTATGCAAAGAGAGTGACCGAGACCGCGCGTCTCGGAATCGCCGATCTTTTGTATCAGCAGCTCTCGCCACAGGTTTCGACCGTTCCTGCGCGTGACGCGTATCGTGAATAACCAAAACGCCGGTACCGTATGATAAAGTGAACAGTTTTAGTGATTCTTGTCGCTCGGCCTGGCGGGGTTTTTGTAAATCTATTTCACGTATAAAGTTATATGTTGTGCTTGTTATTGGTATCATTGGCACGCTATTTGCAGAATTAATGCCAGGAGCACGGCATGGAAAAGAAGAATAGTTCGAAAACCGATAACGAATCGCTGAAAGCATACTTCGAAGAAATAAAAAAAACAACGCTCCTGACTTTTGAAGAGGAGCTGGACCTCTCTAAAAGGATCGAAAAGGTGATGTTGCTGCACGACAGAAATTGATCGAGGCCAACCTACGGCTGGTCGTCAAAATCGCGAAACATTACGTGACGAGTGATGTTAACCTGCTCGATCTCGTGCAGGAAGGAAATCTCGGCTTGTTGAAAGCAGCAGCCAAGTACGACCACCGAAAGAACGTGCGATTCAGCACGTACGCGTCGTGGTGGATCAAGCAATCGATCACGCGTGCTTTGAGCAACAAGCGCCGGCAGATTCGCTTGCCGCATCGAAAAGAGGATATGCTCCGGAGAATTCAACGCAGTTATAGCCAACTCGGGCAGAAGCTGATGCGCAAGCCGACGATCGAGGAAGTAGCAGTGGACGTCGGCATCGAGTGTGGCGAAGTCATCGATATGCTGAATATCTCAACGGCGACCGTGTCGCTTGACTCGGGCATTAACGACGACACGGGAACGCTTCATGATGTGTGCGAGGACTACTCGTATTCGCCGGATGCCGAGTTAATGCAAAACGTCGTGCGTGATCAAACGATGCAGTTCCTCAAGCGACTGCGCGATCGCGAGCGAAAAATTCTCCTGTATCGATTTGCGTTTTTTGGCGGAAAAAAATACACCTTAAAGAAAATCAGCGACGAGATGGGCATCTCGCCCGAGACCGTCCGCCAGATCGAGATCCGCGCCTTAAAGAAGCTTCGCGAGCAGGCCGAAGATCTGCGTGAGTATGTACATCCCTGACGGTTTCTTGAGCCGTTGACGGCGCGCCGCAAAACATTGGAGTATGGCTCACTCGATCGTATGAAGAAAAATAGCACCCGGGGCGAATCGATCGCCAAAACTCACCCGACCGACGGTCGGGTTTCGACAAAAAAAACACCCGCCGCGGCGCGCGATGCGTATATCCGCAAACTGTTCTACCTTCTCGGCGCGATCGCGGTCCTGCTCGCTGCGTTGATCGTCGTGCTGCCGCGCGCAGACAAGGACTCCGCAGCCGATTTGGAGACTCAAGAGCCGACCGAAGTATCGTCGCAGCCGGCGCCCGGAGAAGTCTCCGAGCCGGAGAGCGAACGGACGGCGCCCAATTCCCGGCCGCCGGAAACGGCCCCGCCCACTATTCGTCTGCCCACGCCGGTTCCCGAACCCATGCCGGCGCCCGTTCCGCGGGATATCCCGAGCTCGGCGGTCCGTAGCGTACCGGACGGGGCAACGTGGAAACTCGCGGTAGTGATCGACGACGCGGGGTACAGACGCGACCAGCTCGAACCGTTTTTAACTTTTCCCGGCAGGGTCACGATTGCGGTTCTCCCCCAACTGCCGCACTCCGAGTACGCGAGTCGTGCGGCGCGGAGAGCGGGGATGGACGTGATTCTTCACCAGCCGATGGAAGCGCTAAACGGCGCGGATCCGGGACCCGGCGCGATTTTCGTCGGTGATTCGCGAGAGGACATCGATCGCGTGGTCTCACAAAACTTGAAGACGGTGCCCGACGCGATCGGTATAAACAACCATATGGGGTCGCGGGTGACGTCCGACCGGGCAACAATGGGGAGATTTCTCGACGTCATCCGGGACAGAGACCTTTTTTTTCTCGATAGCAGGACGACCCACGAGACCGTCGGAACGGAGGTTGCCGTCGAGATCGGCGTCCGGGTTCGCGAGCGCGGCGTTTTCCTCGACCATGACCCCAGCCCTTTGGCGATACGGACGGCTTTTCTCGAAGCGCTTGAGCGCGCGGTTTACGACGGTGAAGTCATAATGATCGGACACGTTATGGTTCCCGCGGTCGCCGATTTGCTAAACGAGATGCACGACGATCTCATCGAAGCGGGTTTCGAATTCGTCGGGCTGAAACAGTTGTACGAAGAGGACATTCGATGATTGTGCTGGGGATCGAGACGTCGTGCGACGAGTGCTCAGTCGCGGTTGTCGAGGACGGCACAAAAATCCTCTCGAACGTGATCGCGACGCAGTCCGAGCAGCACGCCGCATACTCCGGCGTCGTGCCGGAGATCGCGTCGCGGACTCATACCGAGTGGATAATGGGCGTGTACCGCGAGGCGCTTGATCGATCCGGGAAGACGCGCGTCGAGATCGACGGGATCGCCGTAACGTGTCGACCCGGGCTGAGCGGCTCGCTCGTTGTTGGGCTCTCGTTCGCGAAAGGGCTCAGCCTCGCGCTCGGCGTCCCTTTTGTCGGCGTTGACCATATCCTCGCGCATCTGTACGCCGTGCAACTCGAACACGCCGTCCCGTACCCGTTTCTCGGGGTACTGGTGTCAGGTGGCCACACGATGCTCGCGGTCGTGAAGTCGTACGACGATGTCGAGGTTCTCGGCACGACGATCGACGACGCGTGCGGTGAGGCGTTCGACAAGATCGCGAAACATTTCGACATGGGTTATCCGGGCGGAAGCGCGATCGACTCGCTCGCGCGGCGTGGAGCCGGCGACGCGTATTCGTTCCCGAAGCCGTCGCTGCACAAAGGCGATCACCGGTACGATGTTTCGTACTCCGGTCTCAAGACGGCGGTGGTGCACCACCTCGAGAAGTATCTAAACGCAGGATTCGAACCGACGCGTGAGAACATCGCCGCTGCGTTCGAGAAAACCGCCGTCGAGATCCTCATGACCCGTGTCGAACGCGCGTTGCGAGATTTTCGATTCGAGCGTGTTGTTGCGGGCGGTGGCGTCGCGGCCAACACGTACTTTCGCTCGCGCATGCTCGAGTTGACCGGCGGGGCCGGAACCGCGGTCTTTTTCCCTTCGCTTGAACTCTGCACCGACAACGCGGCGATGGTCGCGGGGATCGGGTACCATTACCTTCGTGAGAAAAAGCACTCGTCCGACTCACTCGATGTCTCCGCGCGGGTCGCTGTGTTTCGCGGTCGCGAGTGAGCCGGCCTGGAACTCCCGGGACTCTTCAGCGCTGTTTCAGGATCGCGTTGTGCTCAGCGGCGAGCGCCTCAAGGTCCTCGTTACCCGGAAACAATTGCGGCGCATCGGTGACCGGCGCGTGGATGACTTTCCGCGCGATGTTGCGAAGAATTTGGGCGTACATCGAGTCGGGACGAGAGGCGCACGTCGGCCGACGTTCGATTACCGCGCGTGCGACATCCTGGTCGTACGGTACATAACCTATGTACTCGAGCGATGTGCCCATGTTCCGCTCGACCACGTTTCGCAGTCGCGCACCGACCGCAATATCGTCCTGACTTCGTCCTTGATTGAGAATAACTCGAGGACGGAAGTCGGACAAAACCTTCCTCGCCGTCTCAGCCGATTCAGGCGATACATTGTCGAGCCTATCCGCGAGCGCCGAAAACGTCGTCGCCGACCCCTCGATTCGTGTGGTCGAGAACTCGTGCACTATCCGGCGTTCGTCGCTCCGCGCCGGAAAACTTCGTAGCAGAGTACGGTACAAAACGGTCTTGAGAAACGAGTACGCGTTGAGAATGGCCGTTGTCTCGGGTGTCGTGACGACAATTCCCGTCGACGACGCGAGAAAAAAATCCACGGTGTTGTAGTTTGACCCCGAACCGAGGTCCAGAATCACGAAATCGGCGACGAGCTCGGGCAACTCCTTCAAAATCTTCAGTTTTCGGAAGTACGGCAAATTCGCCGTGCCGGGAAGAAGCGAGTCGCCGGGGATGAAAAACACGCGATCGTAATCCGTAGGAGCGACGAGCGACGCGAGAGTCTGTTCTTGTTTGTAGATCAGATTCCCGACTCCCGCCCTGTTGTTTCGCACGCCGAGCACGGTATGGAGATTCGCACCGCCAAGATCGAGGTCGACGAGAACAACTGTTTTTCCTTCGCGAGCGAGGCTGATGCCGATGTTCGCCGAGAACACGGTCTTCCCGACTCCACCTTTTCCACTCGCGACCGGTATTATATGCGTCATCGATCACAGCATACGGGAAATCGGTTGCTCAGACAATTGAATGGTGGGACAAATACGGATTTGACAATAACGGGCGTTCGTACTACATTCTCGCCGTGGAAACAGTGAGACCGTACGACCTCGACTCGGCGATACGAAAAGTCCCGGATTTTCCGCGTCCCGGTATCCTCTTTTACGACATCACCGGGATCTTGATGAAACCCGACGCGTATCGCTTTTGCATCGATTCGATGGCCGAGTTATACCGCGATCTCCGGATCGATGCGGTCGCTGCGATCGAGGCGCGTGGCTTCCTGTTCGCGGCACCGTTCGCCGAGCGGCTCGGGATTCCGTTGATTCTCGTACGTAAAAAAGGTAAGCTGCCGGGTAAGAAACTGCGGAAACGGTTCACGCTCGAGTACGGTGAAGACGAGATCGAGATCCACGAGGCCGACATCGGAGCGAAGAAGAGAATCCTGCTCGTCGACGACCTCGTAGCAACCGGGGGAACGCTTCGTGCGGCGGCCGATCTCTTCAAGGAAGCCGGTGCCACAGTTGTTTCCGTATTCTGTGTGGTTGGACTGCCGTTTCTCCGGTACGACGGTGTTCTCGGCGATTACCGGGTCGAGACACTGATTACGTACGATTCGGAGTGACCGAGCCGCGCGTACGCAGTGCTGACCTTGACACGTCCGGGGAATCTGATTAATGTGTGCGGCACAATGTTTCCCGGTGGTGTAATGGTAGCACTGCAGATTCTGGCTCTGTTAGTGGGGGTTCAAGTCCTCCCCGGGAAGTTGACCGAGACGGCCCCTTCGTCTAGCGGTTAGGACAGGAGATTCTCATTCTTCAAACAGGGGTTCGATTCCCCTAGGGGCTAAAAACCGGTAATCCGTGGCAACGCCATGGACCCGGTTTTTTTTTGGCCGTGTTCTCGTCAATCATCAATCTCGTCAATCATCAATATTGACGAATGAGAGGTACGATGGATAAACGTTTTCTTGTTCTGGCCGACGGTACTGTGTACGAGGGGCGCGGATTCGGCGCGCCGGCGATCCCGGTCGAGGCTCTCGACGGTGAGTTAGCGCACGGCGTCGGTGAGGTCGTGTTCAACACGGCAATGTCGGGTTACCACGAAGTCCTGACCGATCCGTCCTACACCGGGCAGATCGTCGCGATGACGTATCCTCACGTCGGTAACTACGGGGATCTCGACGTCTGGAGCGAAATCGGTCCGGAGTCCGGGACGGAAAGGCCTCTCGTGAAGGTCGCCGGGCTCGTGGCGCGGCGCGTCTACACGGGGCCGGTTCCGGAAGGGCGTGAGACCCTGCACGACTTCCTCGGACGTACGGGCACCCCCGGTATCACCGAAGTCGATACGCGCGCGCTGACGTTGAAGCTGCGCGACGGCGGGAGTCTGAACGGAGTCATCACCGTCGGCGCAAACGGCGGCTTGACCGATTCTGAGCGTTCCGCGGCGATCGCGTTTGTATCGCAATTCCCCGACATGGTCGGTAGAAATCTGATCGGGACCGTCGGTTCCCGTTCACCCGACGTTATGGACGGACACGGAGGTCCGACGGTCGCCGTAATCGACTGCGGCTCAAAGGCCAACATACTGCGCATTCTTGAGCAGACCGGGTGCCGGATCTGTTTATTCCCGAGTACCGTCGACGCGGCCGACATTCTTGCCGCAAAACCCGACGCCGTCCTTGTTACTAACGGCCCGGGAGACCCCGCAGTGCTCACGCGGCAGATCGGTGTGATAGCCGATCTGATCGGGCGGTTGCCGGTTTTCGGGATCTGTCTCGGGCACCAGTTGATCTGCGAAGCCCTCGGTGCCCGAACGTATAAGATGCCTTTCGGCCACCACGGTGTGAACCATCCGGTGCGCGATGAAACGACCGGGCGCGTGTTCGTGACGTCGCAGAACCATGGATTTGCCGTCGACGAGACGGGTCTTCCTGCAGGGGCGTCGGTGTGGTTTCGGAATGCGAACGACCGAACGATCGAAGGGATTCGGAACGATGAACTCAAGGTGATGACCGCGCAGTTCCATCCCGAGAGCGCGCCGGGACCGCACGATTCGCGCTGGATATTCGACGCATTTCTCGACGCAATATAAGTTTTTCGAGACGATTCTTCGCGACATTACGTGACGAAGTACAGAACGTGAATCGGTTCACCCGAACCAGGAGGATTCCATGCCCGCGCGGCGCGACATAAAAAAAATACTGATCGTCGGCTCCGGTCCGATCATGATCGGACAAGCGTGTGAGTTCGATTACTCCGGCAATCAGGCCGTTAAGGCTTTAAAGGAGGAAGGGTACGAGGTTGTGCTCGTGAACCCGAACCCTGCGACGATCATGACGACTCCGGGTATCGCCGACTCGGTGTACATGGATCCGCTCGAAGTCGCGTACGTCGAAGATATTTTCCGTCGTGAGAAACCCGACGCGATTCTCGCGACGATGGGTGGGCAGACCGCGTTGAATCTGGCGATGGAGCTCGACGCCGCGGGCGTGCTCAAAAAACACGGTGTCGAGGTGCTCGGCGCGTCGATCGACTCGATCAGAAAAGCCGAGGACCGCGGCGAGTTCAAAAAGGTCATCGAGTCTATCGGCCTCGAGAGTCCGCGCTCGGCTCTGGTCGCGACAATTGCGGAGGCACGAGTTTTCGCCTCGCAGAACGGGCTGCCGATCATCATCCGGCCGAGTTTCACATTGGGCGGGCGAGGCGGCAGCATTGCGTCGACCGAGCAACAGCTTGAGTCGTACCTCGAGTGGGCGTTGTCCGAGAGTCCCGTCCACACCGCGTTGATAGAAGAGTCTCTCGTCGGCTGGAAGGAGTTTGAACTCGAGGTCATGCGTGACCACGCCGATAACGCGGTCATCGTGTGTTCGATCGAGAACCTCGATCCGATGGGCGTCCATACCGGCGACAGCATCACCGTCGCGCCGATTCAAACGTTGAGCGATCGCGAATATCAAATCATGAGGACCGCTGCGATCGATATCCTACGGGCGATCGGCGTCGACTGTGGCGGATCGAACGTTCAGTTCGCGGTTAACCCCGAGGACGGCCGAATGATCGTAATCGAGATGAACCCGCGCGTCTCGCGTTCGTCGGCGCTCGCGAGCAAAGCCACCGGCTTTCCTATCGCGCGGTGCGCCGCGAGATTGGCGGTCGGTTTCACGCTCGATGAGATCGTCAACGACATCACGGGTGTAACCGTTTCGTGTTTCGAGCCTTCGCTCGACTACGTCGCGGTCAAGGTCCCGCGTTTCGAACTGGAGAAGTTTCCGTCGGGCTACGACGAGCTCGGGACGCAGATGAAATCGGTCGGTGAGTCGCTCGCGATCGGCCGCACTTTCGTCGAGGCGTTGAACAAAGCGATCCGTGCGGCCGAGTTCGGATTTTCCGGCCTCGAGGAGCTTATCGGTGTCGCGGAGCCCGAGCTCGAACGTATGATCAAGACGCTTCATCCGCGCCGACTCTTCGCCGTGTACACGGTAATGCGACGAACCGGGCACCAGTCGATCGCCGAGATCGAGCGGATCACCGGCTACAATCGCTGGTTTTTGTACGAAATCGCTGAGATGGCGGCGCTAGAAAAACGTATCGAGACCGAAGAGCTATCGGCGGCTATCGTCCGCGAGGCAAAACGCTTCGGCCTTGCCGACGCGCGGATCGCGCGTCTCAGCGGAAAACGCGCGAGCGAGATCGAGGCGTTCCGCGAGAAGGTCGGACTGCACGCGACGTACCACTTCGTCGACACGTGTTCGGGCGAGTTTGCCGCGAATACGCCGTACTTCTACTCGACCTACGGCGAAATCGACGAAGGGGAACCGACACGAGAAAACGGCGTCATCATCCTTGCGAGTGGTCCCAACCGCATCGGGCAGGGGCTCGAGTTCGACACGTGCTGCACGTTGGCTTCGCTCGCGTATCGCCGGAGGGAGGTCACGACGATCATCGTGAACTCGAACCCTGAGACGGTCTCGACCGACTTCAACGTTTCGGATCGTCTCTACATCGAACCGTTGACCGCGGAAGACGTCAAAGCCGTGTTGCGCAAGGAACAGGTTCGCGACGTCGTTGTTCAACTCGGTGGCCAGACTCCGTTGAACATGGCCGAAGAGCTCGAAGCGGCCGGCGCGCGGATTGTCGGAACGTCGGTCGAGAGTATCCAGGCGGCGGAAGACCGGGGCTTGTTCGCGCAGCTGCTCTCGCGGCTCGGACTCCGGCAGCCGGAGAACAAAATGGCCGGCACAACCGAGGAAGTCGAGCTGTACGCGGCACGAATCGGGTACCCGGTTCTCTTGCGTCCGTCGTTTGTGCTCGGCGGTCGGAGCATGATGATCGCGTACACGCCCGAGGAACTGTCGGAGTTCCTCGCGAAAGGATTTGTCATCTCGCGCGAACGGCCGGTACTCGTCGATCAATTCCTCGAGGACGCGTTCGAGTACGACCTTGACGCGCTCGGAGACGGGGAAAACGTGTACGTCGCGGGGATCATGCAACATATCGAAGCCGCAGGCATTCATTCGGGCGACTCGGCGTGTGTATTCCCGCCGTTCAAGTCCGACCGAAAATCTCTCGACCAGATGAAAAAAGCCGCGCTTGAAATCGTCCGCGCGATCGGGGTCAACGGGTTTCTCAACATCCAGTTTGCGGTGAAGGATGGTGTGTTGTACGTTCTCGAAGTTAATCCACGCGCGTCGAGAACGGTGCCTTTCATCTCGAAAGCGTCGGGCGTTGATCTCGTCGACGCGGCAGTCGGCGTCTGGCACGGGAAGAATCTGCGCGAACAGGGTCTGATCAACGAAGAAATCACCGGAATCCCGGGCGTCGGATACGGAGAGTGCGTAACGGGCTGGGCGGTCAAAGAGGCGATGTTCTCGTTCGACAGATTCCGGAACGTCGATCCCCTGCTTGGACCTGAGATGAAGTCGACCGGGGAGGCGATCGGGATCGGGGACAGTTTCGGTGAGGCGTTTGCAAAAGCGACGTCGGCGACAGGAACGCGCCTTCCGACAGCGGGGCGCGTCTTTGTGTCCGTGCACGATGCCGACAAGGAGACGATGCTTCCGATCGTCAAGGATCTCGAGTCACTCGGCTTCCTGATCACCGCGACTCGCGGGACCGCGGACTTTCTCTTCCGGCATGGCGTCTTCGCCGAAGTTATCCTGAAGGTGCACGAGGGGCACCCGAATATCGTCGATCACCTGCGCTCCGATCGGATCCAGCTCGTAATCAACACGCCGCTCGGCCGATTCACGCAACGCGACGACGATTACATTCGGATCGAAACCGTACGGCGGAAGATTCCGTACACGACGACGTCGTCGGCTGCACGCGCCGCGGTTGAAGGCATTCGATACCTGATGACCGGCGAGATCACCGCGCGCCGGCTTCCCGAAGGCCGGGCCGTACGCGGCGCATAGCGCTCCAACCGCGAAACGGCCGGTCACCGCGCGATGACGAAGTTATTGTAGTAGTACTCGAGGCTGTCGACGAGAGCCTCCCACGATGCTTCGACGATGTTCTCGTTCACACCGACGGTGTCCCACGAATGCTCGTGATCCGATGACGTTATGAAAACTCTGACGCGTGCGGCGGCAGCATTTTCGGGATTGAGAACCCGTACCCGGTAGTCGGTCAGCGTGATTAGCGAGAGGTAGTCGTGGTGTGGCCCGAGCGCGTCGCGTAACGCCGCATCGAGCGTCTCAACCGGTCCTACACCGACCGCCGCGCCCATTATTTCCTTCGAATCGCTCGTCAGGAACAACCGACCGACGGTTTTTGACGGTGTATCGGATGTCTTGAACGATTCGAGGTGATAATTCTTTAGCGTCAACAGAGGGGTGTACATCCCGATCGCTTTGCGTACGAGCAGATCAAACGACGCTTCGGCCGCCTCGTACTCATATCCTTCGCGTTCGCGATCCTTCAGTACCTTCACGAGAGTATTTACGACATCGGATTTTTTGTCGAACGAGCCGTAACGCGCAAGTTTATCTACGATCGTCGATTTTCCCGCGAGTTCCGACAGAAGAATCTGACGTTGGTTGCCGACTTCCGCGGCATCGATGTGTTCCATCAGAATCGACGCTTTTGCGAGCACGTCGGCGTGTTGACCGGCCTTGTGGCTGAACGCCGCGACTCCGACGTACGGCTGACGCTTGTCCGGGATTATGTTGGCCTTCTCGGCAACAAACCGAGAGAGCGACGTAAGGTGAACAAGGTTCTTCTTTACCTCCGGGGCGTAACCCATTTTTAGACAAACGTTCGGGATTATCGCGCAGAGGTTCGCGTTGCCGCACCGTTCGCCCCAACCGTTTATGGTGCCTTGAATGTGCGTCGCGCCCGCTTCGATCGCGACGAGCGAGTTCGCGACCGCGGTGCCGCAGTCGTTGTGAAAATGCCCGCCGAGTTTCGGCAATGAATCGATCGGCAAGGCGTTGATAATCGTGTCAACCTCGGACGGCAAAGTGCCGCCGTTCGTGTCGCACACGATGAGCGTGTCGGCGCCCGCTTCGGCGGCCGTCTTGAGCACTCGCAGCGCGTAGCCGGCGTCGTCCTTGTACCCGTCGAAAAAATGCTCCAGGTCGAAGAACACTTCGCGCCCTTCGCCTTTGAGAAAAGAAATCGAGTCTGCGATCATCGCAAGGTTCTCTTCGACGTCGGTTCCGAGAACTTTTTCGACGTGCGCCTTCCATGTCTTCCCGACGATAATCACGGTTTCGGTCCCGGCGTCGATCAACGCGCGTGTATGTGCGTCGTTCGCGGCTTTCGTGCCGGGTCTGCGCGTCGAGCCGAACGCAACGATCTTCGCGTGCCGGAACGTCTCTTTTCTACATTGCTCGAAAAACGCGCTTTCTTTCTCGTTCGAGAGCGGGAACCCGCCCTCAATGTAGTCGATCCCCATCTCGTCGAGTTTGTGAGCGATCTTCAGCTTATCGTCGAGCGTGAAGCTGATTTCCAGACCCTGCATTCCGTCGCGCAAGGTCGTGTCGTAGATTACGACGTCCTTCATATGACCCTCCTTGGGCTCAGCACCGGTAACGCCTGCGTTTCGTTATTAACCCTCTTTTATGCGGCCCTGCCGGACGCACAAAAAAAAACCGTCCTTCAGGGAAGGACGGCTTGTACGGTTGTACACGGCTTACCCTTCCCATGGTCGAAGACCACAAATAATGAGAATGGTAATGAGCGCGTAACCGACGGCTGACATCATGGTTCGATAGCTTGAACGATATCCGGAGAAAGTGTCAAGAGGTATTGTGTTCCGGATACGCGGCATCGTTTGTGCGGTGCCGCATCCTGAATTGCCGTAATCGTTGACGGTAGAGTCGCGAACGACTAAGATTCTAAGCAATCTATGGAACAACCTTCCGTTTTTGAGAAACTCGCCTCGCGCCTTTCGGATCAAGAACGAACTGCGATGCTCGAGCGGATTCGGTCGTCGGTGCCGTACGATGCCGCGCCGATCGTGCGCGACCGAGTAGCGACCGTCGCAGATGTGGAATCGGAGTTCGGAAAATTCAGCTTTTTCCGCAAGGTGATCGTTTTGTTTCGATCCCTGATCGCCGGGCTCACACGGGAGGAGGTGGTAGAAGACTTTTTGTTGCGCGACCTCGGACGGGGCATCCAGTCTAAGAACTCGAAGCTTATAGACGTCCGACGGAAGCTTTTTCTTCCTGGCTTCCGTTCAGCCGTCGCCTCGTTGGATCGGGCGGTGCAGATCTTCTCGCGTCCGGTGATCGGCGCGTACGAGTCGGAGTTCTTCGCATTGTTGGTTCGTGTCGAGTTCCCCGAAGTACACGAGAGAATCGAGGCCGAGACCGATCCGGCGCGCATTCATTCTGAGGATCCTGATCTTTCCGACAATGGTATCAAGCGCGCGATGAACGCGAATCTCGAGCTCGCCCTCGAGACCTTGCCGTCTGCGACTCGCGAAACGACGTATCGCAACGCAAGGTTCCTTACCGTGATCCGCAATGTGGCCGCGTTCGAATTCCGGTCGATTCTTGGACCGTTTGGGGGCGCCGAGGGTCCCCACTCGGGGTGCCCTTTTGATCGACTCAGGGACCCGGTGACAAAACTTGCCGGTCTGATGGCGTCGCTCAACGACGTGCCGACCGGTGGTTTTCTCGAGGCCGTTGCGTTGTACCACTCACCCGACATCGCAGAGGCGTCGGATACCGAGATGGAACGGCGCGTCTCGAGTTTTATCGCGCCGGCGGGGGAGGCGCTCAACGAGATCCGTGATTTCATCAAGACGATGCCGCTGACCGAGATAGCGCGTATAGTGAATAATCGAATCGACCTGGTGCTTCATGAGCCGCCCGGCGGGGAAGACTGGTTCGTGTTGTACCGGCGGTTTTGGAACGAACGGAACGAACGTTTGTTCAAACAGTACGCGGAGAAGGCCGCGCGCGAAGCGTTGACACGCGAAGCTATACAGCTCACGAACGAACTCGCAAAACCCGGGAGTTCGCCGGAACGTATCGGTCCCGGCCGGTTTGCGTTTTCTCTTGGAGTTGCCGAGTACGTGTATCGTGGGTTGTTTCTCGGCGGAATGGCGACACCGTTGAAGACTCTTCTTATCGACGGGGATTTTTACAAGGACGCCAACCGTGACGAGTTTACCGCGGCGTACAACGCGGCGGCTCGATTTGGCGACACGATCGATTCGTTTCGGTACCGGGCGGGTCCTGACGGTCCTCTGGGTAATGAACTTCGGACGGCCGCCGGACACGGGCCTGACGGGCGTAGGCGTTACGAGGCGGCTCTCGAAGCAATAGAAGGCGAGGCCGAGAAGATCGTGAACAATATCGTCGAAAACTTCCGTTCGATTTATAACGTCGTGAACGGCGTGCTTTACGGTGAATCGGGAGGACGGTACGACACGTTGACCAACATCGGCCAAATCGCGGGACGGCACAATAAAGAGTACCAGCGTACACTCGCACGCGTACAGGCATGGGCGCAGACGTGCACCGATGTAGTCGGGCGTGCGTACGATCTTGATGCGCGGAGTCGCGCGTGACCGTCGATTCGGTGACGCTGTCGGCCCTTCCTCGGCGCGGTAACTGGATAGAGTTGCCGTTCGCCATGCCGGCTTTTTTTTCGACGCGGACGGCCGGCGACATGGGCCGTTCGTTCGAGACGGAAAACGCCAACCGAATCGCCGCGCTCGGGGATGTCGGGCTTACCGCGTCCGACGTGGTGTGGGTGAAGCAGGAACACACACGAGACGTGATGTACGTGTCCGAACGGAACGCTGGACTCAAGAGCAGTGATACGGTTCGGTCTCCGGTCGTTGCCGACGGTGTGCTCTTGTCGGGAAAGACGGAGTATCGCGCCGCCGGTGTAACGGTGGCCGACTGCCTTCCGATTTACGTGCATAATAAGCGCGATGGAGTTACGGGCGTTCTGCACTCCGGATGGAAGGGAACGGGAATCCTCGATCGCGCGCTCGAGATCCTTGGGGCCGATACGGACGTGCTTTTCGGACCGTGCATCGCACGTCTGTGTTACGCGGTTCCGGTCGAACGCGCGATGGCGTTCGCATCCGAGTGGGGAGACGAATGCGTCGAGAACCGCGGCGGCCGGTGGTTTCTCGACATAAGGCGCGCGAATTTAAGGATTGCCGAACGGCGTGGGGTCCGGTCGGTATGTGTCGTCTCCGACTGTACGCACTGCAACCCCGAGCTTTGGTCGTATCGCCGTGACGGCAGGATGGGCTATGGACTCGCGGTGGCCGTTGTCCGAAAGGATGATCGTCAGCGATAGACGGGGCAAAACCCAAAAAATCATCCCGGCATGAGCGCGGGCGAAACCGGCGTAACATACATTTATGTCGACATTAATGTCGAAAATCCTACGGATTTGTAGCATCTCTCGACGTTTTCTTGTTCCGCTCGGTCGATTTGGGAGATCTCGCAACATCAGACGTGAGGTTTTTGCGAAAAGCGGCTGCGTAAGTTTTTTCCCGTTAATGATATATAGAAAATCGATCGAGCATTTCCAGGAAACCTGTGAAGATAACAATCCTGTCGGTACATTGGTACGGTAATTGCATTTAATTCTGTCCCGGGTCTCGAAAAAGGCTTGGGAAAGGGTTACAGCGATGAACACCGAACGAAAGAAAAGACCACATCGGGACGGTCTGTACGACCCGACGTACGAACACGACGCCTGCGGCGTCGGGTTTGTCGCGCACATGAAAGGAACCCCGTCGCGTTCGATTATCGAGAGCGCGCGCGAAGTTCTGATCAACATGACTCATCGTGGGGCGGTCGGGTCGGATAAAAACTCCGGCGACGGGGCGGGAATCCTCACTACTCTGCCGCAAAACTTCCTCGAGAAGGTCGCGAGCGACGATCTCGGTGTAGAGCTTCCACCGCGTGGTCTGTACTCGGCCGGGCTGGTGTTCCTTCCGAACGATGAAAGCCGTCTCACGGCGTGTCTGGATCTCTGCGACTCGATCGCGACCGAAGAGGGTCAAGAGGTGTTGGGATGGCGCGACGTACCACGCGACAACTCGATGATCGGGCCGACCGCTCGCGCATCCGAGCCGGCAATGAAACAAGTGTTCATCGCGGCCGGGGCTGGGGTTGAACCCGATGAGTTCGAGCGAAAACTCTACGTGATCAGAAAACGATGGACAAACACGTTGCGAAGTACCGATGAGTACGATCCGGATGACTTTTTTTACGTTTGTTCTCTCTCGACGCGAGTGATGGTGTACAAGGGTATGTTGATGCCCGAACAGCTTTTTTCGTACTTCCTGGACCTTCAGGATGAGGCCTACGTGAGCCATCTCGCGATGATCCACTCGCGCTTCTCGACGAACACGTTCCCGTCGTGGGATCGCGCCCAACCTTTGCGCTTCATGAGTCACAACGGAGAGATCAACACGCTTCGTGGAAATGTCAACAAAATGCGGGCGCGCGAGGGGCAACTCACGAGCGCGCTCTTCGGGGAGGACTTGCCGAAGGTTTTTCCGATTGTCGAACCCGACTGCTCCGATTCCGGCACTTTCGATAATGTCTTCGAACTGTTGCTCATGGCCGGGCGCGAGTTGCCCGAGTCGGTGATGATGATGATCCCGGAGGCGTGGCAACACCATAATGCCATGCCGGATTTCGGAAAGGCGATGTACGAGTATATGGGTGCGTTGATGGAGCCATGGGACGGTCCTGCTTCGATTGTATTCACAGACGGAAAAGTCATCGGTGCGGTTCTCGATCGCAACGGTCTGCGCCCAAGTCGCTACTACGTGACCGACGACGACGTCGTCGTGATGGCGAGCGAGACAGGCGTTCTCGACATGCCGGCGGGCAGAATTCGCTCAAAAGGACGTCTACAGCCCGGACGTATGTTTCTCGTCGACTTCGTCGAAGGAAGAATAATCGACGACGTCGAGTTGAAAGACGGTATCGCGCAACGACGACCGTACGGCGAGTGGTTGAAGCGGGAAAAAATCCGTCTTGAGCAATTGCCCTCGCCGGAAACGGTGCCGGGCCTCGAGCAGGATTCGATCCTCGCGCGACAACGCGCGTTTGGTTACACGACCGAACACCTCACGTTAATTCTCAAACATATGGCGGAGAACGGCACCGAGCCGCTCGGTTCTATGGGCAACGACACCCCGCTCGCGTGTCTCTCGGAAAAACCCCGGTTGTTGTACGACTACTTCAAACAGTTGTTTGCGCAGGTCACGAACCCGCCGATCGACTCGATCCGTGAAGACATCATAATGAGCCTTCAGTCGTTTATCGGCCCGGAAAAAAACCTGCTCGACGTGACGCCGGAACACTGCCGACGGCTGCAGCTCGACCGACCCGTCATCACGAATCGCGAGCTCGCGCAGATAATCGCCATGGATCACAAAGGTCTGCGATCGCGCGTTATCGATATCACTTATCCGCGCACCGACGAAGCGTCCGCTCTTGCGAACTGCCTCGATCGAATAACGTGCGAGGCCGAATCGGCGCTCGCCGAAGGATTCGGTTTGGTAGTGCTTTCCGACCGTGCGACCGGGCACGATCGAATCCCCGTGAGCGCCCTTCTGGCGGTCGGAGCCGTTCATCACGACCTGACGCGAAAAGCCAAGAGGACACAGATCGGGATTGTCGTCGAGTCCGGCGAGCCGCGCGAGGTGCACCATTTCTGCACGCTGTTCGGGTTCGGTGCCGACGCGGTAAATCCGTATCTCGCGTTTGAGGCTATGTGGAACTCCCGGGACGAGGGAATCATGGCCGGGAGTCCCGACGACCGGGCGATCGAAGAGAAGTATCTCGCCGCGATCGAGTACGGAATGAGAAAGGTGTTCGGGAAAATGGGAATATCAACGCTCGAGAGCTACAAAGCGGCGCAGATCTTTGAGGCCGTCGGTTTGGCCGAAGACGTTATCGATCGTGCTTTTGTCGGAACCGCGAGCAGAATCAAAGGCGTCGGACTCGAGCTGCTCGCCGAAGAAGCGCGACGACGTCACGCGCAGGGGTGGCCCGAACGTAAC
>PXBQ01000503.1 GCA_003566875.1 Spirochaetaceae bacterium
ACTGGTTTGTTCATTGATTGCCTCCGTACGTACCTGATCAAACCATCATCGTCTCATTATCTCTCCGATTCCGGCCGATGTGAATGAGGAAATACGCAATGTTTCTGAGATTTTTTACCGCCGCGATGCGAACGATCGTGCGTGGTTGCGATACTCGACCGGCGTCATACCGGTCTCCTTCTTGAAAAAAACGCTTACGTACTCCGGATGCTCGATCCCCATGGTTTCGGCGATCTCTGCGAGTGTCATGTCGGTATTGAACAACAGATCGCGTACTCGGTTGGTTCGCACGCGCAGGATCTCTTGATGCGGCGTCCGATCGAGCGCTCTCCGAAAACGCGACTCAAAGACGCGACGCGATAGGGGTACCGAGCTGAGAACGTCCTCTACGGTCACCGGCCGGTCGGCGTTCGCGCGGATGAACGCGACGGCCCGGGCAACGTGAGGATCATCGACCGTCAAAATGTCGGTTGAAATCCGCTTTTTCACTCCGAGCGGCTTCACGGAGTGTTTCTGGTCGGAAAGGACCTCGCCGCTCATCATCCGGTCCAGCAACTCGGCGGCCTGGAAGCCGGTCGCCCTCGAGTTCGGGATGACGCTCGTCAGCGTTGGTGTCGCGAGTTCGCACAGCAACTCGTCGTTGTCCATCCCGATCACCGCGACGTCCTCAGGAACCGGGATATCGAAGTAACGGCAGATCTCGAGCAGTTGTTGTGCACACGCATCGTAACACGAAAAAATCCCGACGGGCTTGGGCAACGAATCGATCCACTCTCGTATCGCGGCACGGTTCGCGTACCAACGGATCTGCGGATCGGACCGAACAGGCAGCCGAAAAACGAGTTCTGAAGCGTGTCGTTCCTTCATCATCAACCGGAACGCTTGTTCGCGCCAGTTGGACCAGTTGTAGAATGGGTCGCCAAAAAACGCAATATTCCGCAGCCCGCACTCGAGCAGGTGCCCTACCGCCAACTCGGTTATCGCCGTGTCGTCGGTTTCGACCCACGGTATGCCGGGAAGTAACCGCGCCGCGCTCACGTCGACGGTCGGCACGCGGAGCTTCTGCACCATCTCGGCGGTGCGGTCGGTTTCGATCCGCGCGATCACGCCGTCGCCCTCCCATCCGCCGACAAACGACTCGTCCGGCTCGTGCCGACCGTGTTCGGTGAGGTAGACGGTCCATTCGGGGTGGATACGCGTGTAGTCGTGGATTCCGCGCAAAATTCCCCGGGCATAGTCGTTTGACGTTTCGATTATCAGCGCCACGTTTTTCTTCCGGTCATGCGGATTCGGTTTCATCGCTCCGGCCCCTTCGAGGACAACAATAAAGCCGCATTCCGAACGATACAAGATGCGAGGGTGAATCAAGGGGATGATCGACGCCGAATAACTACGGTTACTCCGATTGGCAATTGGCCGCTCGATCGTGGTACGATCATCCGATGACCCCGGAGGCCCCATGACCCAGACCGCACGCTCTCGTCTCGAACGGTACGCGACTCTGCTCGAGTCGGACGGAGACCGGCTCACGATCGACGCCGACACGCACATCTCGGACCCCGACACCCCGGCGTTCGCTCGGCGGCCGGCGGGGCTGCTCTCCCCGGACGATTATTTTCACGGCAAACCGATCTCGGCCGAGGATCTCATCGAGACGATGGACGCCGCCGGGATCGATATGTCGCTTGTATGGCAGAACCCGGCCGTGACCGACTATACCGGCAAGCCCGACGCGGACTTCGAAGCGCTGCTTGCCGCGAACGCGTACATCGCCGGGAGCGCCGAGCGGTACCCGGAACGGCTTCTGCCCGCGGGCTGGACCGACCCACGCGCGCTCGGCGTCGACGGTGCGATCCGGCTCGCCGAGCACTGCGTGAGCGAGTTCGGCTTCCCGATCGTGAAACTCAACCCCGCGCAGAACGGATTCCCGATCGACAGCGAACCGGTTCTATCTGTCGTTCGTGAGATCGTGAGACTCGGCGCGGTGCCCGCGTTCCACTTCGGAGCGGACACCGAGTTCACGCCGACGAGCGGCCTGCGCGTCGTCGCGGAGGCGGTCGCGCCGCATCCGCTAATCGCGGTGCACATGGGCGGCGGCGGCGCGAGTTACGTCGAGGCCGAAGAGACGTACCACGCGGCGCGACGGCTCGGGCTCGAGCTCACGAACATCGTGTACATCGAGAGCGCAAAACGCGATACGCACATCGAAACGGACTTCCTGACGTACGACTCTACCGGCGCGCGCGCGAACACGCGCATCTGCTGCGCGAGCGACGCGCCGTACGGACTGCAGATCTTCCACTTCGCGGGCTACCGCGCCCTACTGGAACGGCATTTCTCAGCGGATGTCGCACAACGATACCTCGGAGGAAACGCCGCGACGTTCTACGCCTCGGCGTGCCGCTCGGTGCTCGCGGTGCAACGACCGTGAACCTCACCGGTAAATATCGCGCCGATGCCCAAGACGCAGAACAAGCACCTGGATCGTCGCGTCGCGGATTTCGCAGATGACGCGGTAATCCCCGACGCGGTACCGCCACAGTCCGCCGAGCGGTCCGCTCAGCGCAGATCCAGATGAACGCGGACCTTCGATCCCGTTCACGTGCCGCTCGACCGATCGGACGATGCGTCGCGCTACGCCGCGGTCGAGCTTGCGGAGTTGATTCAGCGCCGTCGCGGAGTACTCAATCCTCCACGCCGAACTCATCGCGAACCTGTTTCGACTCGACCGTGGTTTCCTCGCCCTTTCGGATTCGCTCGCGCACCTCAAGACCTAGGTAGTAGTCTTCCAGATCCTCGAGCCCACGCTTTATGAGCTCCCGCAGGTAGAACGCCTTCGTTCGGCCCGTCGTGCGCGAGAGGGTGTCAAGCCGAGCTTCAGACTCAGGATCGAGCCGTACCGACGTGGCCATCGATTCCTCCGTGAATACATGCATTCAAAGTATTCATCATCGATTAACGTAATACTTCCTACGGGGATAATCAAGAATCTACCGCGCCGTGCGTCTCACCCCTTCGTTGACCCCGCCAACCGCTTCGCGTACACTCGTATCACAATGGAAACAGGAATCACCGCTCTCGCGTGTTACGTGCCCGATCGTGTCGTGACGAACGAAGAGCTCTCGCGCACCGTCGATACGTCGGATGAATGGATCGTGTCGCATACCGGTATCCGGGAGCGACGGCTCGCGGAGCCCGGGGTGTCGGCGTCCGATCTCGCGGTCGAGGCGGGACGACGCGTGATCGCGCAGCGGGGAGTCGGCGCCGAAGAGATCGACCTCGTTATCGTCGCGACATCGACGCCCGACTACAACCCGTTCCCCGCGAGCGCGTGCGTCGTGCAGGAGCGGCTCGCGTGCAGTAACGCAGGGGCCTTCGATCTTCAGGCCGGCTGCACCGGCTTTGTGTACGCGCTCGAGGCCGCGCGCGGTTTTGTCGCCACGGGCAGCGTCTCCCGAGTTCTCGTGATCGGAAGCGAGGTGCTCTCGAGCATCACGAACTGGGCAGATCGGAACACGTGCGTGCTGTTCGGAGACGGCGCGGGTGCGGCGATCGTCGAGCCGCTCGGCGACGTCACGGGGCACGAGATCCGCGCGTCGTGGCTGCGGTCGGACGGCGCGGGTGAGACCGCGCTGATGAGGCGCATCGCGGGTTCACGCATTCCGTTCGATCCGGCTGTTCATTCGGGGGACGATTTCTTCCTCACGATGGACGGGAAACGCGTCTACCTCTTTGCCGTCGACGCGATCGTCAGGAGTATCAGGGCTCTCTGCGAGACGGCCGGGATTACGCCGGACGAGCTCGACTGGATCGTGCCGCACCAGGCAAATTTGCGCATCATCGAGGCCGCTGCAAAACGGCTGGGGTTACCGGTCGAGCGGTTCTACACGAACCTCGAGCGGTACGCGAACACGTCGGCCGCGTCGATCCCGATCGCGATCGAAGAGATGGTCGGCAGGGATCTGCTTCGTCCGGGTCAGACCGTGCTCACGGTCGGATTCGGCGCGGGGCTCACGTACGGCGGCAA
>PXBQ01000415.1 GCA_003566875.1 Spirochaetaceae bacterium
GCATCGACTCGATCGTACCCGTCGATCCTCATTCCGCTCGCGTCGATCACGATTCTGACGGTATCGGGACTCTCGGTAGGTCGCGCGACGATGTGAAACGGCCGGGTCAGCTGCTCGACGAACGGTGCGAGATCGAACTGTTCGAGATCCCCCCCGACGAAGCGTGCGACGAGTCCGAACACTCCCACCGGGACCCGCGTCCCGGGCCCCGTGAGCGTACCGCGAGGCAGCGCCGCGAGCGCCGGGTTGAAGTGAGAGTGACGCGGATCCGGGAGAACGGTGCCGGCGGTGCCGAGGCCGGCCAAAAGCGGATAGGCGACGGTAAGAAGGAGAAGTCCGATAACGGGAGAGATAACCCGGTGCACGCAATCGAGTGTAACACGTCGCCGCGGTACCGTGAACCGCGGCGACGTGAAACGGGAGTTACCCGGCCGCGAGCTGCTTCTGCATCTTTCGGCTGAGCGCCGCGATCGCCGGAACGAGCGCGAGTGACATCGCGACGACGATCGCCAGTTGACCCGCAACATCGACGAACCGCGCGCCGTCGGCCATGACGCGCCAGAGAGGATCAATCGCCCAGTACGTCGGGAAAATCCGCGCGATCCAGTCGGGCCAGTCCGGGAAGATGTAGAAAATCACGGGTGCCATGAAGAGGGCGCCGGACGCTTTGACGATCGCGAAGAGCACCTCGGAGTTCTTCGACGCCAGACCGATCACGAGGCCAAGCATCGTCCAGAACACCGCGGTAATCACGATCACGCCGAACATCGCGCCGTACGCGGGCCCGAGTGCATCGTTGAGCGCAAGCGTTATCGCCGTCATCGAGACCGTCAGCACAAAACCAAGCGTCGCCTTCGCGATCAGGAACTCTCCGATCGTCGCGGGCGACGTAAGAACCGCGACGACGGTTCTCCTCTCGCGTTCCTCGACGATACTCGACGCGGGAACAAACAGCCCCGCGATCATGAACGCGTACATCGCAATAACCGGGACGAAACGCGTCGAGAGCGGGATCGGGTCGGCGCGTCCAAGATCCACGAGTTCGACGTTTACCGGAGGCGACTTTCCTTCGACCTCTCTGATCAAGTCGATCGCCGTCACCGCGAGCACGAGTCGGCTCACCGCGTAGCTCTCACCGCCGATGAACAGCCGCAAGAGAGGTTTCTCACCGTCGCGTACCGCGCGGTCGAAATCGGCGGGCAATACAAGCCCACCGTCGAACTCGTTCGCCTCGACGCGATCCTTGAGGTCGACCGTGCTGTGAAGAATCGTCGTTTCGATACCGGGGAGTTGCTGCGCGAGCACGGTAACCTCGGAGGCACCCTCATCGACGATCGCGAGACGCGGCCGCGACGTCAACAATCCACCAAACACGAGGTGAAGCACGAGCGTGAGCAAGAGCGGCATCACGAGCGCGAACAGGATGATCGGTGAACGTGGCCCGACGGCGATGTCTTTACGGAAGACCGTGAAAATTCGTGAAATACTCATAACGTTCTCGCCTTTCTCGAAAGTACCCCGAGGCCAAGAGCGAACAAGACAACGACCCAGACTACAGCGGTGCCGAGCGGCGCAGCGACATCGGACCAGCCGGCTCCGTACGCGGTCGCGTCGACGAGCGCGGTCATGACCCCGTGACTCGGGACAAATCTGACCCACGCGGGTGACATACCCGGGAAAAGCGCCGAAAATGCCGGAATCGCGAGAGGCAGGACACACGCCATCGTGAAAAACAACGTTCCTATGAAGTCCCGCCCCGCGGAGCCGACCGCCATCCCGATCCCCGTGAACATCGCCGCGCCGAGGAAAGCCGCGGTCAGAATAATGAGCGCGTTCCCCGCGCCGAACGCGCCGATCGCCGCGAGAAGAACGACCGCCTGCCCAAGCGAAAGTCCTATGCCGAAGATGGTCTTCGCGGCGAGCAGATCGGAAAGCTTCGCGGGAGTCGCGGTAATCGCGGTCACGGTACGGTGCGTGATCTCGACTCCGATCAGCGACGCGAGCGCGAACGTCTCCATCATGAGTACGAAGAAGATCAGCATCGGTTGCATGCGCTCGCGCATCGATATCTGCGCGCCCATCCGATCGGTACCGAGGATGATCTCGTCGGCCTCGGGTTCCGTTATCGGCATCTCGACACCCGCGAGCATAAACGCTATCTCGCGGATGAAACTCACCATCGCGGTGCGGATCTCCTCGGGGGTGTCATCGTTGACGAGCACGCGCACCGTACCGGCCGTGCCGGTAGCGGTGTCGCGGAGAAAGTTCTCGGGGAAGCCGAGCCCGACGAGCACCGAGAGCTTTTTCGCGTTCTCGGGTCGCGCCTCACCCGCGACGGTGTCCCGGATGAGGATACGCCCGGTGTCGGTCCGCCACGCCTCGGCGTCGCCCGCGATCACCGAGCGCATCGCCTCTTCGGACTCGAACACGACAACGTCGAGTCCTTCTTCCGCGTCGGCGAACACCGCCTCGAACTGCCCGAGGTCGTAATGAGACAGCCCGATCGTGATACTCTCGTCGACGGTGTCCGGAAGAAGCCAGTACACGGTGATGAACATTACGAGTCCGACGATCGAGAGCACCATGTAGACGCGGTCGCGCGAGAACTGGATCAAGTCCTTTTTGAGAATCGCGCCGACGATCGCGGCGCGCCCGGGGCCACTCATCACACGAGCCCTCGGCCGGTCATCGAGACAAAGATGTCTTCGAGCGTGGCCTCTTCGGTGTGAATCGTCACGACCTCGCCGTCGTTCACCGCACCTTTGAGTCCGTCGCCGACGGACTCCTGATCGAGTGGAACGCGCTTCTCGACGATCTCGCCATCGACACGAATACGCACGGTCGCCGACCGTGTTCCGTGTTTCAACTTCAGATTCTCGGGCGTGTCGATCGCGTGAAACACACCCTCGTTGATGAACGCGACGCGGTCAGAAAGCCGATCGGCCTCGTTCATGTCGTGGGTCGTGAGCAGCACAGCGGTTCCGGCGTGCGCGCGTTCCTCGATGATCGCGCGGATCGCGCGCGACGATACCGGATCGAGCCCATCGGTCGGCTCGTCGAGAAACAACACGTCGGGGTCGTTGATCAAAGCGCGCGCGATCATGAGCCTCTGCCGCATGCCTTTCGAGTACGACGCGACGCGGTCCTTGCCGCGACCGGCGAGATCGACGCGCTCGAGCAGAGCGCGAACGTCGAGACGTTTTATGCCGAACAGCGACGCGAAGAACTTCAGATTCTCCTCCGCGGTCATTTGAAGGTAGAGGTTCTTCTCCTCAAAGCTCACACCGATCCGCGCGTTTACCTCCGACGAATGCCCGTGGACCGGCATCCCAAGAATCCGAATTGAGCCGGCTTGCGGCACGAGCTGCCCGACGAGCATCTTGATCGTCGTCGATTTGCCCGCGCCGTTCGGTCCGAGAAATCCAAGAATCTCACCGCGCGCGACCTCGAATGAGATGCCGTTTACCGCTTTGATCTCACCGTACGCGTACGAGATCGAGTCAACCGAAATTGCTCCGTTCATACTGCCTCCGATTAGCCGTTCGGGCATCGACAATGTACTAAACAACTAATACACTGGGATTATAATACACGGCGCGAACTGCGTCAACAAAAAAGGCGAGAATTACTTCCAGTTTTCGATACGTTTCACGACACGTTCGGCGGTTTCGCGGTCTTCGATGCCGTCGATGTGAGAAAACCAGACGCCCTCGGGACGAAGCGTCTCGAAAACGCGCGGCAGTTCGTCGAGCGTGATCGAGACGATCTGCATGCTTTTGCCCGCGTTCTGGATTTTTTGGTACACCGGGATCCAGCGCTCGTATCCTTCGTTTCCGGCGCCGAACTGCCACTGCACCGCGTCGAGTTCCGGGATCTCGAGGATGAGGTCGAGGTGCCGGAGAGCCCCCGGGCCGTCGAGGTGGTAGATCGACCGATCGAGAAACCGACACTCGTCGACTATTCCCGGGAGGAACACGTCCTCGAACATCTCGGTGCTGATCATGCATGAAAAATCGTTTGA
>PXBQ01000507.1 GCA_003566875.1 Spirochaetaceae bacterium
CGATCACGAGCCGTGGACGGCACGAAAGCGCCATCGCGATCATCGCGCGTTGCCGCATTCCGCCCGACAGCTCGAACGTGTACGCGTCGATTTTGTCCTCGGCCTTCGGCATGTCGACGCGCTTGAGCATCGCGATCGCGCGGGCGCGCGCCTCTTTTTTGTCGACGCCTTGGTGCAGCTCTATCATCTCGCCGATCTGATCGCCGATCGTGTGCACCGGACTCAATGCCGCCATCGGCTCCTGGAAGATCAACGAGATCTCGGCTCCGCGGATAGCCCGAATCTCTGCGCCGCGCGGATCGAGCCGTGCGACGTCCACCGACGTTCCGTCCTTTCGGTGAAGAACAACCGATCCCGAAACGATGCGCCCGGGCGGATCGACGAGGCTCATGAGCGACCGCGCGGTCACGGATTTCCCGGACCCCGACTCTCCGACAACGCCGATCGTCTTGCCACTCGGCACCGTGAACGACACCCCGTCGACCGCCTTCACGATGCCACGATCGGTGAAGAAGTGCGTCCTCAGGTCCGTCACCTCGATCAGGTTTCCGTTATTCCCGTTCATATCTTGCCCTGCTTTCATGCGTATGGATCCGCCGCGTCACGCAGCCCGTCGCCGAAGAAGTTCAGCGCGAGAACCGCTATCGCTACCGCGACGCCCGGAAGCATGAGCCACGGCGCGGTCGCGATCGTCCGGACGTTCTGCGCTTGTTGCAGTAACACGCCCCAGCTGATCACCGGCGGCCTGAGCCCCAGACCGAGAAAACTCAACGACGTCTCGCCGATGATCATGTGCGGAATCGCGAGCGTCGTCGTCGCGATGATGTGGCTCGTGAACGACGGCACCATGTGCCGGTTGATGATTCGCATGCTCGAACAGCCGTCGAGCCGCGCCGCGACGACAAAATCCTCGGTCTTGAGCGACATGAACCTGCCGCGGACGACACGAGCAAGACCGGTCCACCCCAGCACCGAGAGGATGATCGTGATGTAGAAATACACCAGAAGTGGATCGATCCGCGGCGGTATCGCGGCGGATAACCCCAACCAGAGCGGTATCGACGGGATCGACTGCAGGAACTCGATCAACCGCTGAATCAGGTTATCGACCCAGCCGCCGAAGTACCCCGAAATCCCTCCGAGCAACACCCCGAGCACGAGACTCAACGCGACGCCGACAAGCCCGACAGTCATCGAAATTCGAGTTCCGTATATCAGGCGGCTCAACAGGTCGCGCCCGAGCCGGTCGGCGCCGAGCAGAAACATGTGCTCGTCCCGATCGACCGGCCCGATCAACCGGCGCCGCATTGGTATGACACCGAAGAGCCGGTACGGTTCGGTCCGAACGAAAAATCGAACGTCGATGACACGATCGGGGTTCGGAACGAAGTGACGAAGCAGCCGGACCGTGTCGAGCTCGACGTCGAACGCGAGTACATGCAGATTGAGGCGGCTGCCGTCGGGCGTCGTTTCGATCAACCGGAGCCTGTGCGGTGGCGCGTACGGATAGCGGGAGTCGTAACGCAGAGGATCGAACGGAGCGAGAAACTCGGCTAAAAGCGCGACGAGATAGAACAGAAGAACGATCGTCGCTCCGCCCATCGCGAGTTTGTGGCGCCGGAACCGTAACCAGATCAGCCGCCACTGCGTCTCTTCGGCTGTGCCCTCCGTCCCGACGCGGAAATCCTCGGTCTCGCCGAGACCGACCGGGGTCGCTTCGTCAAGTTTGCCTTGCCGCGCTTTCCGGATGCGCGACCAGAACGGAAGTTTCATGTCCCCCGCGCCGCGGCCTTTCAAAAAATCGCGTTTCGGCGGCGCTGCAGATCGTCGACGTGAGTCCAAAGAATTTCTCCTTGTTTTTCTATCCATTACGAGTATCTGATCCGCGGATCGAGCCACGCAAGCACGATATCCGAGATCAGCGTGCTGATCACGTTCAACGTGCTCAAAAGCAGGATGAAACTACCGGCAAGGTACATATCCTGCGAAATGAGCGCCCTTAAGAGCAGGGGCCCGGTAGTCGGTAGATTCAAGACGACCGAGACGATCGCGGCGCCCGAGACGAGCGAAACCAGAATATTCGACTGCGCGCTCACGAAGAAGTTCATCGCGATCCGCACCGGATACTTCATGATGACTTTTTTTTCGGTGAGACCTTTCGAACGCGCGGTCACTACGTACGGTTTGCGCAGCTCATCGAGCAGATTCGCGCGCAACGTCCGGATCAGACCCGCGGTACCCGCGGTACCGAGCACGACGACCGGTATCCAGAGATGCGTAAGCATGTTCAGGATCTTGTCGATCGTCCACGGTTGATCGATGTACTGCGGGGCGTACAACCCACCGACGGTCTGCCCAAAGACGGAGAACCCGATGTACATGAAGACAAGCGCGAGCAGGAAGTTGGGAATCGCGAGCCCGAGGAAGCCGAGCGTCGTGAAGACGTAATCGCCGACCGAGTATTGTTTAACCGCGGAGTAGATCCCGATCGGGATCGCTACCACCCAGATAAAAAAAGTCGTCGTGAGCGATATAACAACTGTCAACGCGAGCCGTGTCCAGATCAACGTGTGGACGGGCCGCCTCCACTCGAACGACTGACCGAAGTCGCCGCGTGTGATGATACCGGTCATCCAGCGCCAGTACCTCACGATGACCGGCTGCCCCAATCCGTACCGCTCCCGAAGGCGTTCGGCCTGTGCCTGCGCCGACGCGGCATCGCCTTCCTCCATCTGTTCGGCGACCATCGTCGTGAGGAAATCGCCGGGAGGCAAATTGATCACGACGAACGCGACAACCGAGATAAAAAAAACCGTCGGGATCATGTAGAGGATTCGACGTACGATATATCTCAACAAACCGGTGCTCCTACAGGAAACGACCCCCTCCGGCTCGGTGCCGGGGAGGGTCGCTTCTATTCAAGAATACGTGTCGTGCAGTGATCGGCTAATTGCCGAGCGGCCGCGTCGTGTAGAACTGCTCGGGACTCGCGGGACCCGGATCGTTGTACGCACCACCGGTGTTGAACATCCGCGGCGGAACGTTATGGAAGTCATTCCGCACGATCCCGTAGTCCGGCGGCGTCAGGAGCAAACCGATGACGTCGAATCGGTCCGCCGCCATTTCGAGCGCCGGACGGATCAGCTCGATCTGTCGCTCGAGGTTCGGTTCCTGCTGAACCTGCGTCCAGATTTGTTGCATCTGCTGGACATCCGCGGGAGGTTCTTCCGAGGGGCCGGCAGCGCCGCTGTACCAGTTGGCCCACGCCACTGCGAAGATCGACTCCCAGTGCGTCGGAATCGTGTGACGCGAATCGAGCAGGTAGTCAAGCAGCCCCGGGCCACCGAAGTAGCGGCCGACCTCGTGTTGATTGTTGAGGTATCGCTCGGTCATGAGCGGCCGCGCGATGACGTTCAGGCTAGTCCTGATACCGACCGCTTCCCAGTACTGAACTATCAACTCGAGCACATCCTGTCCGCTGTGCGACTCGAGCACGATGCTGATCGGGTTGCCGTCGGGGCCACGGCGCCAGCCGTCTGCACCGCGGGTATAGCCGAGACCGTCGAGAAGTTGGTTCTCGCGGGTCGGATCGTACTCGGTGTACTGTTTCCCGAGGCGTTCGTTATAGAACGGAGACTCGGGGCGCGGACCGTGCTGATGCGGTTCGGCGAGGCCGAAGTAGAAGAGGTCGTTGATTTCCGGTCGGTTGATCGCGAGCGACATCGCGACGCGGAAGTCTTTCTGACGGAAGATCTCGCGGAGAACCGGGTTCTCGATCGTCTGGTTGAACGAGATCGAGTGAACGTTTGTGTCGCTTCGGTCGAGCGCGAAGAAGCCGTAGTTTCCGCGCTGCGCGTTCTCTTCGTAGATCGGGCGGTTCGTCGTTCCGCCCATGCCACGCGAGTGCATGTCGATCTGACCGGAGGTCATGCGGAGCAGCTTGACCTCGGCGTCGGTGATGATGTCCATCTCGACGCGATCGAGGTACGGTAACTGGCGTCCGGCGGTGTC
>PXBQ01000178.1 GCA_003566875.1 Spirochaetaceae bacterium
CACCAGAATGGATCAACGAAACACGACGCTTTTACTACGCGCAACAGACATTCATCGACTATCAACTCGGCAGACTCTTCGGAGAGTTGAAGAGTCGTGATCTGTGGGATGATACGGCTGTAATGTTTCACTCCGACCACGGCGAGCACCTCGGAGACTTCGGGCTGTTTGGCAAAACGACGTTTATGCGTGGTTCCGGGGATGTTCCACTGATTATCAAACCTTCCGCCGATGTTTCGTGGACGGCGGGTACTGTCTGCAACGCGCCAGTACAGAATGCCGATGTTCCCGCGACTATCGCGGAATTTGCGGATATCGGCAGTCTCGAAGGCGCAGATCATGAGAATCCGGAAATTTCAGGTAGGCCCGACGGACTCTCTCTTTTAAACCATATGCAGAAGCCCGATGACCCCGGGCACGCCGAGCGGATTATTTTCGGTGAATTTGGCGGTCGCGACGGTAGTGTCAGCGCTGTTGGATCGCAATACCGCTACATATACTATCCAGACGGTGGAATTGAACACGTTTTTCCTGCCTTCGGTACAGACTCGGAACTCGTGGAAAAAGCACGCCTCGACCCGAAGTCTCTCGCAACCGTGAAAGACTTGCGTACGCGACTGACTAAGTGGCTTACCGACCGCGGTAGCCCTGCTGCTGCCGAGGGGGAGCTCGTCGCAACAGAGGACCAGCCGATCGATGAAACGAACGCTCGATCCCACCGATCCAGGAATCCCATGGCCTGGCGAGGACCGATACGCTACGGACGCGGGTATGGTGGTGGATACTGAAGATGATGATAGCATCGTCTAAAAGAAAACGGACTAATTCGACTCTCACGGTACTAACCGTCTTCAGCGCGTGGGAACCGTCCCCCCTGTAGTCATTCCCACCAGCAGTGCAGTACATAACTTAGCGATGCCGGTTAGTGAACTCTACCCCGGAGAAACACACACCGCGTTGCTCCGCGTCGCGCGGTTCGGGTACAGTCGGCTATGGAACAACCTGCACAAAGTCGAACAAACCGTCGCCCGAACGTACTGTTTCTGATTATGGACGATCAGAGATTCGATACAATCCACTCGCTCGGGAATCATGACATACGGACGCCGAACCTCGATTATTTGTGTCGCCGTGGAGTGACGTTTAGGAACGCGTACATTATGGGTGGAACGAGCGGCGCAGTCTGCATGCCGAGCCGCGCGGTCTACCACACAGGGCGGACGCTCTTTCACATCGAAGGAGCTGGCGAGCGCATCTCTCCGGAGCACACGACGCTCGGCGAGCACCTTGCCGACAACGGCTACGCGACGTTTGGTACCGGAAAGTGGCACAGCGACTGCGAGTCGTTCGCGCGCAGTTTTGCAACCGGCGCGAACATCTTCTTCGGCGGCATGGACGATCACTGGAACATGCCGGTCTGCGACTACCCACGCGACGGGGTTTTTCCGGCACCGAAGCCTCATCCGTGGGACAGCGGCACCGGGAAGAAGGAGATCCATGAGAAGCGATTCGATCGCGTTGCGAAGGGCGTCCACGCGACCGAGCTGTTTGCGCGCTCGGCCATCGAGTTCATCGAGTCGCACACCGGGGATGCGCCGTTTTTCGCGTACGCCGCGTTTACCGCCCCACACGATCCGCGGACGATGCCGAACGAGTTTCTCACGATGTACGATCCGGACAAGCTTACGATCGCCGACAACGTCATGCCGAACCACCCGTTTGACAACGGCGACATGGACGGCCGCGATGAGAACATCGTTTCCCACCCGTACACGCCGGCCCGCGTGCGCCGTGAGACCGCCGACTATTACGCGATGATCTCGCACTACGACCACTGGCTCGGGAAGATTATCGATGCGCTGAAAGTCGCCGGACAACTCGAAAACACGATTATCGTGCATACCGCGGACCACGGACTCGGTGTCGGACGCCACGGTCTGATGGGCAAGCAGAACTCGTACGATCATAGCGTTCATGTTCCGCTCATTATCAGCGGACCGGGTCTTCCGGAGGGTGAAACACGAGACACGCTCGTCTCATCTCCGGACCTCTACCCGACGCTGTGCGACCTCATCGGGATCAAACCGCCCGCGACCGTCGAGGGGCTGAGTTATGCCGCGACAATCGACGACCCGGCGATCCGACACCGCGAACACGTGCTCACCGCGTACCTCGGACTTCAGAGATCGGTTCGCGACGAGCGCTACAAATTAATCGAGTACGTTGTCGACGGAGTCCGCACGACGCAGCTTTTCGACCTGCACTCGGATTCCGACGAACTGGTGAATCTCGCGGACAGAGAGAGTTTCGCAACCGTCCGTGCATCGCTCTTCGAGAAGCTCTGCGAATGGCGCGACATCTACGACGATCGGTCCGACACGTTCTGGTCAACTGTCGCTCCGTAGGGACCATAGGGAGCCCGGCTCGCCCGTCCGGCCCGATCTTCGCCGCCGCCTCAGAAACCTATTGACGCGCCGCCGTCTACCGGCAGACATACACCGGTCACGAACCAGGCGGCGTCGCTGCTGACAAAGACCGCAGCAGTCCCTACGTCGGTATCGAGACCGAGCGTGCCGGGGGACATGCCGTCGAGGATTCGCGCTTTGCGCTTCGGATCGTTGTCCAGCGCACTTCGCGACATAGCGGAGTCGATCCAGCCGGGTGCAATCGCGTTGACCCGGATTCCGTGCCGACCGGTCTCGACCGCATGGTTCTGACCATTCCGAGATGTCCGGTCTTCGCGGCAACGTACGCGACGACATTCGGAATTCCGAACAGCGACGCCATCGACGCGATGATTACAAACAGAATCGATCCACCGTGCGAACGCGCTTTCAGCCACCGGTCGTTTCAGATGCACGCCCGCGTTGTTCACAAGAATGGAAACCGGCCCGGGGCGATCTTCGACCGAATAGAACCGTCATATGTTCGAGGCTTTGGACTTCCTCGCCGATCTAACGCGGGACGCATGGGCGAGCAGCCCAGCTCATTCGCCGCTTCGGCCTGTACGCCTCGAGGACAAAGGGCCGCTGGCAAGAGATGCCACGGGTAGCGGAACGGGCACCCGGCGGGCCGAGATGAAAGTCATCGCTGTTATAGAGGATCCCGACGAGACGACGCGTAGTGTTCGACATCCGGGTTGCTTGGCCGGGCAGCAGCCAAAGGCTGCGATCAGGCTGGTCAAAAACGGGAGATCGCCGCAAGTGGCAACTATTCCCGGATTACCCGAAGCCATTTGGGGTATGAATTCAGCCATGTTCCGGTGCCGATTTCAGTGGCGCCATATAAATTCTCGCAGGCGTCCAGGAGTTTTATGAAGCATTGCGGAAAATATCCGGAGTCGGCAAAAGGGGACTCCGGATAGCAGTCGTTTGCGATGTGGAAGAGGACTCGCTGCGGATTGTCCTGCACGGGTTTAAGATTGTGCCGTAGACTTCCGAACTGATAGTTTTCCAGGCCGACCTTGTTGCGGATGTCTTCCATGTCGCGGTCAACTCTATTCATTAGGAGTTCGTGGAGGATTTCGAGTCCTTTTCTTTCGAATGCAGTTGCATTTGCATCGTTTTTCGTTTCGCCGTGCAGTTGTTCAAGCCGGGCGACAATCGTCGGCCAGACCGGGCATTTCTCCAGTCCCCAAGGCCCGTCCAAGTGAGCCGGGTTCAGCGAAGTTTTGCGCCAGACATCGACCCGCTGGTTCAAAGTCTGGCGGAAGCTATCCTGCGGGTTTTTGTGCAAATGCCACCAAACGAACCAGAGCTTCAAGCGTACTGTGCTCTCCAGGAAGTCGATATGTTCTGTGCGGGTAATACCAACGTTATTCACAAGCGGTTCCATAGCGGTTCATTACATTGTCTCGGTTGTCGGGTTGTCGATTATCGTCTCCCGGGAACAACACCAGCCCCGTGGGCTGAATCCGAAGAACCCAGGGCGTTCACCCGGCGTCGTCTGATGCACAACTGGGATCGACTGTCACCAGAATGGATCAACGAAACACGACGCTTTTACTACG